>CAIWHQ010000129.1 GCA_903912465.1 uncultured Alphaproteobacteria bacterium
CCGCCCCCTGTTGGGGGGGGGGGGGCGGGTGGGGACCATTTGGGTCCTGGGCGGGTTTCTGGGGGGGGCCTGCGGCGGCGCTTCCCATTCCGGGGGGGGAGGGGACGGGGGGTTTCCGCCGGTCCGCGACGCGTCTTCTTAGGCCAGGGCGTCCTTGAGTGCCTTGGCAGGCTTGAACTTCAGGGCCTTGGAGGCGGCGATCTCGATGGTCGCACCGGTCGAGGGATTGCGGCCCGTGCGGGCGGGCTTGGACTGCACGGCAAACTTGCCGAAGCCGGGCACCGAAACTTCGTCGCCCTTGGCGGCGGCGTCGCGGATGGCGGCGAAGGTGGCTTCGATGGCAGCCTTGGCCTGGGCCTTGGTCAGCTTGGAGTCGGTCGCGGCGACAGCGTCGACCAGGTCGGAAATGTTCATGGAAATCCTTTCAAGCAGGGAATCGCTTGGGAAGACCCTGCCAAGCCCCGCCGCATATGTCACCTGTGGGAAATGCCGGAATCGTCGCGGAATCGGGCGTTTCGGGGCTTCCGGCACCTGACGGGCGGCCCGAGCGGTCGCGGAGGGTCGCTTCCCGGGGGAGCGGGTGCGGACCTGCGCGATCATTGAAGTCGCCCGGTGGTGTCCTCAGGTCCGGATCGACGGGCGTCACACGTTCTGCCATTCGTCCTTGCCGGCGCCCCGGTCTCGGCCTCAAAGACTCCGGTGCCACGCGTTGGCTTCAACCCTGGATGGGAGGTCTCCGATGATCGAGATCATCGCCCTGGAGGACCGGCATCGGCCGGAATGGCTGCCCCTGTGGAAGGGCTACCAGCGTTTCTACGAGGTCGATATCGACGACGGGACGACGGCGCAGACCTGGCGCCGGCTGATGGACCCGTCTGAGCCGATGTTCGTCCTCGGCGCCCTGCGGGACGGCGCCCTGGTCGGGATCGTCCACTTCCTCTTCCACCGCTCCACTTGGACGGCGGGAGACTACTGTTACCTGCAGGACCTGTTCACGGCCCCGGACGCCCGTGGAGCCGGCGTAGGCCGCGCCCTGATCGCCGCCGTCTGCGACCATGCGACGGCGCAGGGCGCGAGCCGCGTCTACTGGCTGACCCGGGAGGACAACGCCACCGCCATTGCCCTCTACGAGAAGGTGGCCCTACGGACGGGGTTCATCCAGTACCGGATCGGGCTGCCGGCGGGGTAGGCGGAGGCCGTTTCCCGTTTGCATGCGCCGGGCGGCTGATCTAGTGCGGCGACTTCGGGTCCCGGCAGGACGGGAACGGCGCAGGACGCGAATGACCCAGGCCCCCCACCGCTTCTCCGTCGCTCCGATGATGGACTGGACCGACCGGCATTGCCGTTCCTTCCACCGGGTGCTGACGCGTCGCGCCCTGCTGTATTCCGAGATGGTCACCTGCGCGGCCGTCCTCCATGGCGACCGAGAGCGGCTGCTGGGCTTCGATGCAGCCGAGCATCCCGTCGCCCTCCAGCTGGGGGGCAGCGACCCAGCGGAGCTGGCGGCGGCGGCGCGGATTGGCGAGGACTTCGGGTATCGCGAGATCAACCTGAACGTCGGCTGCCCCTCGGACCGGGTGCAGTCCGGGCGCTTCGGGGCCTGCCTCATGCTGGAGCCCGCCCTCGTGGCCGAGTGCATGGCTGCCATCCGGCAGGCTGTGCAGGTTCCGGCGACGGTGAAATGCCGGATCGGCGTGGACGACCAGGACCCGGAGGCCAGTCTCTTCGCCCTGGTGGACGCCTGCGCGGGTGCCGGGGTCGACACCTTCATCGTCCATGCGCGCAAGGCGATCCTGAAGGGCCTGTCGCCCAAGGAGAACCGCGATGTTCCGCCCCTCAACTACGACCTGGTCCGACGGCTGAAGCGGGAGCGGCCTGGCCTGACCGTCGTGCTCAACGGCGGGATTGGCGGCCTGGACGCGGCGAAGGCCCTGCTGGCGGACTTCGACGGGGTCATGCTGGGCCGGGCGGCCTATCACGACCCTGGCCTGCTGGGAGAGGTGGACGTCCGGATCTTCGGCGAGGCCGCCGTCGTTACGCCGGAAGCGGCGGTGGAGGCCTACCTGCCCTATATGGAGGCGCGCCTTGCCGAGGGCGTGTCCCTGGCGGCCATGACCCGGCACATGCTGGGCCTCTTCCAGGGGCGGCGCGGAGCCCGGGCCTGGCGACGGATCCTGACGGTGGAGTCGGTGCGGCCCGGCGCGGACGCCGGGGTCATCTTCAGGGCACTGGCCGAGGTGGCGGGCTCAGGGGTGCAGGCGCAGGGTCTTTCGGTCGGCGTCGAAGCCTGACAGCCGGCTGAGATAGCTCATCCCCAGCAGGGAGGCATCGGTATCCCGGTCGAGGACCAGGGCGTCCACATTGCGGACCTCAGCTCCGTCGACGGCCACCGAGCCCAGGGTGATGCGGGCCGCCCGGGCCTCTCCGGAGGCGGTTGCCACCTTCAGGCCATAGGTCAGGGCGGCGGGGTCGATCCCCACCCTCCGGGCGTCTGCGGCCGTCAGGGAGACGGCGGTGGCGCCGGTATCCACAAGCATGCGTACGATCTGGCCATTGATCCGGGCCTGGGCCCAGTAATGCCCGTCCTGTCCCATGGAGACGGCGGCGGGCGCGGTTGCGGGTGGGCGGGAAGTCGGCAGGCGGACGGCGGAGGCGCGGACGACAGGCGCGAGGACCATCACCGCCTGTCCGGCGGCGACCGCGGCGACGGCGGCGGTCAGGGCCATGACGGCCTTCCTCTGCATGTCCTGCGACCTTCCGGATCCGTTTCCAACGGATCGCAGGCTAGTCGCGGATGGTTAGCCGGAGGTGAACGCGACCGGGCGCCCGGCCGTCCTAGAGCTGGCTGAAGCGGATCTCGTCGCTTCCTGCGGGCAGGTCGATGGTCATGCCGTCCTTCGCCAGCCGCCAGTCGAGGGGGCCACCGTCATCCATGCCGCGGGTGAAGGCCTCCGGCGTGAAGATGGGCAGGCCGGCCTGGGTCAGGTGATAGAGGACCAGGCGCTTGGCGCCTGCCGCCCGGGCGATGTCCGCGGCCTCGACGGGGGTGGTGTGGTAGCTCAGGGTGTCGGCCATCATCGAGCTGGTCCGGGCGTTCCCCATGCCCTTCAGGGCCTGCGAGAGCTGGCGGGTCATGGCCTCGTGCTGGGCCTCATGCAGCATGACGTCGACGCCCTTCGAGGCTTCGGCAAAGGCCGGCCATTTCATCGTGTCGCCGCTGATCGAAACCGAGCGGCCCCGGTAATCGAACCGGTAGCCGAAGGCCGGGCTCACGGGGTCATGCGACACCCGTATGGCGGTTACGGTCAGGTCCCCGTCGCGCCAGGCTGGCGCGGTGGAGGCACCCGCCGGAATGCGGATGACCTTGGGCTCGATCAGGCCAGCGGCGATGGAGAAGCTGAAGCCGCCGTGCTCGTGGTGGGCCCGCCGGAAGACATGGTCGTTCTCGTAGGCCAGGTTGAACCCCCGGGCGGTCTTGTCGACCCCGGAGGGGCCGACAAGCGCCAGGGGCCGCTCCCGGCCCTGAACCCAGCTCTGCATGTTGAATTCGCCGAGGTCGCCGATGTGGTCGGAATGCAGATGGCTGAGGAAGACCGCCCGGGCTGAGGCCACGGGAAGCCGCCAGGACATCATGTTCTCGGTGGACTCCGGGCCGACATCCACGAGGTAGAGACCGCCGCCGACCAGTATGGCCACGCAGGGCTTGGCCCGGTCGCGGACGGGCAGGGGCCCTGAGGTGCCCACCAGCACGATCCGCATCCCGTCGGCGACCGCCGTCTGGGCCGACGCCGGCGCTGCGACGAGGGCCGCGAGCGCGGCCATGAGATTTCGCCTGTTCATCACGGGTACATTCCTGGAGGTGTTGGTGGCTCGGAGTTGTTGATGGAGTGAGCCTGTTCCCTCACGAGAACATGGCCAGCTTCTCGGGCCGGATCAGGCTGCGGCGGGACGGGAGCTCCGCCATGACGATATCGCGCGCCTCGGGCGTCATCTTCGACCAGCCGGCCACCTCGTTCAGACGGCGGTAACAGCCCATGCAGAGCCCGCTCTCGCCGTCGACGATGCAGACCTTGATGCAGGGGGTGCGCACGGAATTCGCGGGGCGGTCCTGATCGCTCATGCCTGTCCGCCGCCTCCTGCTTTCCGGATTTCATAATGCGTCGGGTCCGGCCCGCGCTACAAGCCCCGGATGCTGCTCCTGGCCTTCATCCTGCTCGCCGCCGCTGACACCCGGGACCCCGGACAGGGTCGGGCCTCGGTGGATTGCCGGGTGCTCGCGGACGGGCGCGTCAAGGACTGCCGTCTGGTCTCGGAAGACCCCGTCGGCGCCAATGTGGGGGCCTTCGCCCTCCAGCTTGCCCGCAACACCCGGGTCGCGCCCGATGACCGGCGGATCCAGTCGGGACGCATCGTCCTGACCTTCAGGATGAAACTCCCCTGACGGAAAGGCGCTACAGCGCTTTTCAAGCGGTGATCCGTCGCCTATCTGGGGCATCGGAAGGACGCGTATCACCGCGCCCGTGGCCGGAGCTCAATCATGAACCTGGATTTCCCCCCCGAAGACGCTGCATTCCGCGATGAAGTTCGGGCTTTCCTTGCAGAAAACTATCCCAGGGATCTGAGGGAGAAACAGGAGCGGGGGGAAACCCTGGGCAAGGAGGACTATCTCTCCTGGCACCGGATCCTCGCCAAGAAGGGCTGGTCCACGCCGTCCTGGCCGGTCGAGTTGGGCGGAACCGGCTGGACGCCGACCCAAAAATACATCTGGTCCGAGGAGCAGGCCCGGGCCGACACTCTCGGTGTTCTGCCCTTTGGCGTCTCCATGCTGGCGCCGGTCCTCTATACCTTCGGGACCGAGGAGCAGAAGCAGCGCTTCCTCCCCGGTATCCGCGACGGAATCGACTGGTGGTGCCAGGGGTATTCCGAGCCCGGTTCCGGCTCCGACCTCGCCAGCCTGAAGACCCGGGCCGAACGCATCACCGGCGATGACGGCAAGGAATACTACGTCGTCAACGGCCAGAAGACCTGGACCACGCTCGGCCAGCACGCCGACTGGGGCTTCTTCCTGGTCCGCACCGATCCCGACGCCAAGCCGCAGGCGGGCATCTCCTTCCTGCTCATCGACATGAAGAGCCCCGGCATCGCTGTGCGCCGCATCACCACCCTTGAGGGCGGTCATGAGGTCAACGACGTCTTCCTCGACAATGTGAAGGTCCCGGTCGAGAACCGCGTCTTCCATGAAAACCAGGGCTGGACCTGCGCCAAGGCCCTCCTGGCCCATGAACGCTCGGGCATCGCCGGGGTGGCCCGCTCCAAGCGAGGCCTGGAGCGCCTGCGCCAGATGGCTTCCAACGAGATGTCGGACGAGGGCGGCACCCTGATCCAGGACGCCTTCTTCCGCCGCAAGGTCGCGGAGCTGGAAATCGACCTGACCGCCCTGGAGTTCACCGAGCTGCGCACCCTTGCTGGCGAGTCCAGCGGCAAGGGCCCCGGCCCGGAAAGCTCGATCCTCAAGATCAAGGGGACCGAAATCCAGCAGCGCCTGCAGGACCTGGCCCTGGAGGCCGCCGGTCATTACGGCGCCCCCTTCCTCGGCGAGGCAGGCCACAATTCCGGCATCGGGCCCCAGCACTCCCTGGACCTCGCCGGCGACTACTTCAACGGCCGCAAGACCTCGATCTATGGCGGCTCCAACGAGATCCAGCGCAACATCATCTCCAAGATGGTGCTGGGCCTCTAAGACATTCTCGGGACATTCAGTTGGGGCTGCGGCCCCGGGCGGGACACACATGGATTTCAGCTTCACAGAAGAACAGTCGATGCTTCGCGACACGATCGCGAGCTACCTTGCCGACAACTACAGCTTCGACCAGCGTCGGGCGGCCCTGGGGCGCGAGCCCTTCTGGCGGCCTGACGTCTGGAGCGCCTTTGCCGACGAGCTCGGCATCCTGGGCGCAGCCTTCCCCGAGGCCCAGGGCGGCCTCGGCGGCGGCTACACCGAGAACATGGTGGTCATGGAAGAACTGGGTAAGGCCCTTGTGGTCGAGCCCTACCTCGGCACGGTGGTCATCGGCGGCGGCTTCCTGAAGCACGGTGCCCCGGCCGGTGCCGAGGAACTGATCGGCCAGATCATCGCCGGCAAGGCCATCTTCGCCTTCGCCTATGCCGAGCCTCAGGGCCGCTACAATATCCGCGACCTGAAGACGACGGCCCGCAAGGATGGCGCGGGCTACGTGCTCAACGGCCACAAGGCGGTGGTGACGGGTGCGCCCTACGCCACCCACCTGGTGGTCACCGCCCGCACGGGCGGCGGACAGCGTGATGCTGGCGGGATCTCGGTCTTCATCGTGCCGAAGTCGGCCAAGGGCGTGACCACCCGCGACTATCCGACGGTGGACGGGTTCCGCGCCTCGGAGGTCTATTTCGAGAACGTCGCCCTGGGCGCCGAGGCCCGGATCGGCGGCGAGGGCGAAGCCCTGCCCCTGGTCGAGAAGGTGATGGACGAAGCCATTGCGGCCACCTGCGCCGAGGCCTGCGGCGTCCTGCGCCGCCTGCAAGAGGGCACGGTGGAATACACCAAGCAGCGCAAGCAGTTCGGCGTGCCGATCTCCTCCTTCCAGGTGCTGCAGCACCGGATGGTCGACATGTTCATCCAGCTCGAGCAGTCGATCTCCATGACCTACATGGCCACCATCCGCCTGTCCGACGGCGACGCCGAGCGGACCAAGGCCGTGTCGGCCGCCAAGGTGCAAATCGGCAAGGCCTGCAAGTTCGTGGGCCAGAATGCCGTCCAGCTGCACGGCGGCATGGGCGTGACCGACGAGATGGCCATCGGCCACTACTTCAAGCGCGCCACCATGATCGAGGGCCTGTTCGGCTCCACCGACCATCACCTGGCGCGTTACGAGGTCCTGTCGCTCGGCACTGCGGCCTGAACCTCGGCCGCCAGGCGCGCGCGCTCGGCGGCCATTTCGGCGCGGAAGCCTTCGGTGGACCAGAGGCGGTAGTCTCCGGTCGCGTAGGCTTCCGCATTCCGCCGGTAGAGGAAGGCGTTCAGCCGGTTGGCCAGGGTGTTGTCCCGGGTGCGGGTGACTGCCCCGGGCGAGCCCATGACGATCGAACAGGGCGGGATCTCCGTGCCTTCCTTGAGGAAGGCTCCCCCCGCCACGATGGAGCCGGCGCCGATCCGGCAGCCGTCCATGATCGTGGCGCCGATGCCGATCAGGCAGGATTCGCCGATCTCGCAGCCATGCAGGGTGACGTGGTGGGTGATCGAGCAGTCGGCACCCACGAAGGTCCCGGTCCCGGCGCCCACGTGGATCATCACGAAGTCCTGGATGTTGGCCCGGGGGCCGATCACCACCCGGTCGCTCTCGGCGCGCACCACCACATTGCACCAGACCGAGGCCCCCGGGTGGATCTCCACCGCCCCGTACAGTCGGGCCGAGGGGTCGATCCAGGCCGCGCCCAGGTCCTTTACGTCAGGGCCAAGAAAGGGTCCGGTCATGCGCGCCTCCGTTTTGCCGAGCCTGTCCCTTCATCGCCGGGCTGACAAGCGCCTGCAGGCGACCTGAAAGGCATTGCCCTCGGCCCCGAAGCGGGCGAAAGCCCGGCCATGACGCCGCGCGACTTTGGCCTGATGACGCTGGTCTGCCTGATCTGGGCGGCCAACTCGATCATCTCCAAGCTCGTGATCACCAACCTGGGCGCCCCGCCCATGTTCTACGCCGCCCTGCGCTTCGCCGTCGTCCTGGCGGTGGTCTGGCCCTGGCTGCGAAATGCCCCCCGACCCCTCTGGCGGATGATCCTGGTGGGCCTGTGCATGGGCTGCGGCACCTTTGCCCTGGTCTTCTTCGCCTTGCAGACGGCCAGCCCCTCGGCGGTGGCCATCGTCAGCCAGCTGGGCGTGCCAGTGACGGCCATCCTCTCCTGGTTCCTCCTGAAGGAGCGCCTGGACGCCCGCCGGCTGGCAGGCACCGGCATGACCCTGGCGGGTGTGATCCTGGTCATGTGGAACCCTGCGGGACTGCACGTGTCTGCGGGCCTCCTGTTCGTGGTCGCCTCCGCGGTCATCGGCTCCTTCGGCGCGGTGCTCATGAAGCGGATCGAGGGCGTCAAACCCCTGCAGTTCCAGGCCTGGGTCGGCCTGACCTCCGTGATCCCGACCCTGGGCTACACCCTGTCCTTCGAAACCGGCCAGACGGCGGTGACCCTCGCCAATCCCTGGGCCCTGGGGGCGGCGGTGCTGTTTTCGGGCCTCGTCGTCTCGGTGCTGGCCCACACCCTCTACTACACCCTGATCCAGCGCTACGAGGCGACCCTGGTTTCGCCCCTGACCCTGATGACCCCGATCTTCACCATCGCGCTGGGCATGATCTTCACCGGAGATGTGGTGGACCTGCGCATGGCTGTCGGCGCGGCCCTCGCCATGGCCGGCGTCCTCGTCACCGCCTTCCGGTTCAACCAGCTGGCGCGCCTGGCCCTCGTCTTCGGGCGCGGACAGGGCTAGCCTTTGCCCATGGACATGATCGAAGCCCCCTCGCCGAACTTCGACGCCCGCACCGCGCCGCCGGACATGATCGTCCTGCACTATACGGGCATGGAGACGGGCGAGGCCGCCCTGGCGCAACTGCGTAACCCCACGCCCGGAAGCCGGGTCAGCGCCCATTACCTGGTGGAGGAGGACGGCCGGGTCTTCCGGCTGGTGGACGAGGCCCGCCGCGCCTGGCATGCAGGCGTCGCCTCCTGGAAGGGCCAGGGCGACATCAACAGCCGCTCGATCGGGATCGAGATCGTCAATCCGGGCCACGAGTTCGGCTATCGAGACTTCCCGGAACGGCAGGTGGCCGCCGTCATCGCCCTTCTGGGCGACATCCGTAGCCGCTGGACCATCGCCGACGGCGACATTGTCGGCCACTCTGACGTCGCGCCAGCCCGCAAGCCGGATCCGGGCGAGCGGTTCCCCTGGAAGCGCCTGGCCGAGGCGGGCCATGGCCTGTGGGTCGAGCCCCCGCCAGCGCCCGGCGCACCCCTGGCGGAGGGAGAGGCGGGAGCCGCCGTCTTCGCCTTGCAGGCCGGCCTGACCCGGCTCGGCTACGACTGTGCGCCCAGCGGAACCTTCGACGCCGCCACCCGGGACGTCGTCACGGCTTTCCAGCGACACTGGGTGCAGAGCCGCTTCGACGGGGTGGCCGATGGCCTGACCCGGGCGCGGCTGATCGCCCTGCTGCGCCTGTCCGGGGCATGATCGCCGATCCACCCCGGGTCGAGGGCTTCGAGCTGCGGGCCCTGTCCGAAGCCGACGCGCCGGACCTCCTGCGACTGTTCTCCGACCCCGAGGTCTGCGCCTTCATGGACATCGAGCCCCTCGCAACCGAGTTCGAGGCCCTGGACATCATCGACTGGGCCGAAGCCCAGGCAGCCCAGGAGATCGGCGTTCGCTGGGGCCTCCGCAGGCCGGGCTCCGGGCGGCTGATCGGCACGGTGGGCTTCAACCGGATCGAACGCAGCCGGGGGCGCTGGGGCGAGATCGCCTACGACCTGGCCCGGGACCAGTGGGGGCAGGGGGTGATGAGCGCCGTCCTGCCAGCCGTCATCGCCCGTGGCTTTGAGGACTTGGGCCTGATCCGCCTGGAGGCCATGGTCACTATGGGCAATGAGCGGTCCTGCGCCCTGCTCAGGCGGATGGGTTTCCAGCAGGAAGGCGTCCTGGCCCGGAGGGGATACTGGAAGGGCCAGGCCTGGGACCAGCTGGTCTTCGCCCGACTGGCGGATTGACGCCGGTCGCGCAGAGGGCCACTGCTGCAAACGGAACCAGACGGCCGGGCGGTCGCTCCTGCTCTTCGGGGCAGGGGAGGAAAGTCCGGGCTCCACTACGACATGGCGGCGGGTAACGCCCGCCGGGGGCGACCCCAGGGATAGCGCCACAGAGAGCAGACCGCCCCGGTTGCGGCCGGGGCAAGGGTGAAAGGGTGCGGTAAGAGCGCACCGCGGACCCAGCAATGGGGACGGCATGGCAAGCCCCGCCAGGAGCAAGACCGAATAGGGACCTCGCGCCGGAGCGATCCGGCAGGGCTGTCGCAGGCCTGGGGGTCCGGGTAGGTCGCGAGAACCGTCCAGCAATGGGCGGTCCAGAGGAATGATCGCCGCGCCCGCTTCGGCGGGCGGCACAGAACCCGGCTTACAGGCCGTCTGGTTTCCATCACCCCCGAAATCCACGCTTATCAACAGGCGGCCCCAAACCCGGGGCATTCACAGGCACAGTTCTCTGTATGACCTGTGGAGGGCCAGTGGAAATTAACCATATTTGAATGAAAATGGGCTGAAAATACTTGGTATTGGAAGTCAGAGTCATTGTTTCCCATTCGATCCCATGATAGCCCAATTGAACCCTGGACAGGCACCTCCCCCCGCGGCTTCCGTCGCGGCCGGCGTCATTCCGGGATCGGCATGGGCGCAGCCTGAAGGGCTGCAGGATGGGACGCTGCGGGATGTTCATCTCGACGTTCGAAAAGCAGTTGGACGCCAAGCGGCGCATTGTCGTGCCGCAGGAGTTCCGCGCCGCCGTGGCCGGCCCCTTCGACGGGGTGGTCTGCTTTCCCTCCATCGAGGCCGACTGCATCGAAGGGGGCGGGCAGATCCTGTTCGACCGCTACCTGGGTGTGATCGAGGAGCTGGACTTCGGCGATCCCCTGCGTTCGGCCCTGGAGACCTCGGTGCTCGGCGGCATGGCCCGCCTGAACTTCGATACGGCCGGGCGCATTACCCTTCCCGAGACCTTGTGCGACGCCTTCGGCCTGACCGACTGGGTCGTGGTGGTCGGGCTTGGCGACCGCTTCCAGATCTGGGAGCGCGATGCCTTCCAGGCCCACCGCGCCGCCCAGAGGGAGCTGGCTCGCGAAGGGCTGGCCCAGCTTCGGGGTGCCCAGCGGGCCCAAAGGTCGGGGCTGGCGGGATGACATCTCCCCACAAGCCCGTGCTGCTCGACGAGGTGGTCGCCGCCATCGGTCCGGCGCCCGGGCGGCACGTGGTGGACGGGACCTTCGGGGCCGGCGGCTATAGTCGCGCCTTCCTGGACGCCGGTGCCCAGGTCACGGGCTTCGACAGGGACCCCACAACAGCGCGCTTCGCCGAGGGGCTTGGCCCCCGGTTCCGGCTGGTCCTTGCGCCCTTCTCTTCCATGGCGGACCTGCTGGGCGAGGCTTCGGTCGACGGCGTAGCGCTGGACCTCGGCGTATCCTCAATGCAGCTCGACGAGGCCGATCGCGGTTTTTCCTTCCTCCGCGACGGCCCGCTGGACATGCGCATGGGCGCAGACGGGCCCACGGCGGCTGACCTGGTCAATACCGCTGAACCCGCCGAACTGGCGCGCCTGCTCTGGGTTTATGGCGAGGAACGCCAGTCTCGCCGGATCGCCGCCGCCATTGCCCGCCGTCGCGCCGAGCAGGCTTTCACCCGGACCACGGACCTCGCCAACCTGATCGAGCGCGTCCTCGGCGGGCGTAGGGGTGCCCGGGTCCACCCGGCGACCCGCGCCTTCCAGGCCCTGAGGATCGCCGTAAACGACGAACTGGCCGAGCTCGAGGCCGGCCTCGTCGCCGCTGAGCGCGCGCTCCGGCCTGGCGGCCGCCTGGCCGTGGTCACCTTCCATTCTCTCGAGGACCGGATCGTAAAGGGGTTCCTGGGCCCGCGCTCAGGCCGCACGCCGGGAACCTCGCGGCATGCCCCCGAAGCGCCGCGGGGCGCGGATCCCAGCTTTGCCCTGTTGTCAGTGCGATCGACGCCGCCCGGCGATGCGGAGGCTGCGGCCAATCCGCGCGCGCGCTCGGCGCGCCTGCGGGCCGCTGAGCGTACGCCGGCCCCCGTCTGGAGGGTCGCGGCATGACCTTCCTGGATCGCCGCCTCCTGGGCTTCAGGGCCATCGACGTCCTTCTCTTCCTCGTTCTGGTCGCCCTCATCCTCGGCGTCTACCTCGCCAAGACCCTCGCCGGGCGCGAGCGGGGCCAGATCGCCACTGTAGAGCGGGAGATCGCCCAGGAACGCGACCGGATCGTCCTGCTCGAGGCCGAGGTCGCCCACCTTGAGCGTCCGGAGCGCCTCTCCGCCATGGCGCGGTCCTACGCCGGTCTCGCTCCAGCCTCCCCGGGCCATGAGATCCCCCCGGAGGGCCTCGCTGACGCCCTTCAGTCTCCCCAGCCTTCTGTCAACGCCGCCCCTGCCGCCGTCGCGGCGGTTCCGCCGCCTCCGGTGGAAACCGAGACCTCGACCGTGGTCGAAGATGTGCCTGCCGCGGCCCCCGCCCCGGAACCCAAGCCATGAGCCTAATCCACACGGGACTCGCGACGCCGGGCTGGCGCTGGATCAAGGACAGACTCTGGGGTCTCGAGCGGGCCTTCGAGAAGACCCGCGCCTCTGGCCGGGCCGAGGATGACACCCGGATCCGGATCCTGGTGCTCCTCGCACTCTTCGTGGTGGGGTTCGCCTCCCTGGCGGTCGGAGCCACCCGTCGCGCTTTGGTCCAGGGCCCCGAGGGTGCCGGCCTGCCCACAGGCTACGCCGGTCCGGGGCGGGCACCCCTGGTGGACCGACGCGGATCGCTGCTTGCTGCTGACCTGCCCTATTCGATCCTCTATCTCGATCCGCATGACGTCTGGGACAAGGCGGAGGTCCGTCGGGGCCTGATCGCTACCCTGCCGGGCCTGCCGGTCGCGCGCATAGACAAGGCCCTGAGCGGGTCCCGCCGGACCTTCCTCGCCGGACCCCTCTCGCCCCGGGACCGGGACCGCATTCACAACCTCGCCCTTCCTGGCCTGTCCTTTGAGCGCGAGCCCCGTCGGGTCTATCCCCTGGGGGGTTCCGCAGCCCACCTGATCGGCTTCTCGGACACGGGCGGCGAGGGCCTGGCAGGCGCTGAAGGTGCCTTCAATAGCCGTGTCCGTGCGGGTGCCGGCGACCAGCAGCCAACCCCCCTGTCCATCGACGTCCGCGTCCAGGCGGCCCTCGACGAGGAGCTGAACGCTGCGGCGACGCGCCTGCAGGCCAAGGGCGCCGTCGGCCTGATCACCAATGTCCAGACCGGCGAGGTCCTGGCCATGTCCTCCTGGCCGAACTTCGATCCGAACCATGCGGGAACGTCCTCTCCGGACCAGCTTCGCAACCGGGCGGTGGCCTCGGTCTACGAGATGGGCTCGACCTTCAAGGTCTTCACCCTGGCCATTGGCCTTGATACCCAACGGATCACGCAGAACACCGTCCTCAGCACGACCCAGGGCGTGAAGCTGGGATCCCGCGTGATCCGCGACCTGCACGCTGTAGACCACGACATGACCGCCAGGGACGTTTTCCTGAAGTCGTCGAACATCGGTGCCAGCCAGATCGCCCTCCAGGTCGGCGGGCCCTCGATGACCCGCTATTTCGAGGCCTTCGGTCTGTTCCGCGCAGCGCCCATCGAACTTGCGGAGAGCGCCCGGCCGATCGTGCCGAGGCAGTGGAACCCCAACACCATCGCCTCGGCCTCCTTCGGCCACGCCATCTCGGTGAGTCCCGCCGCCCTGGCTGCAGGCATAGGCGCGATCATGAACGGTGGACGCTATGTGCCCCTGACCCTGCAGCCCATGCGCGCCGGTGCCCGGCCCGAGGGGCGCCGGGTGGTCACCGAAGAGACTTCCCGCCAGATGCTCGACCTGATGCGGAGCAATGTCCAGGAAGGCTCCGGACGTCGGGCGAATGCAGCAGGCCTGCGCGTAGGCGGCAAGACCGGTTCGGCGGAAAAGGTCATCGGCGGCCGCTACGTGAAGGAAAAGGTCCTGGCCTCCTTCGCCTCCGTCTTCCCCACCGATGGGGCCCTGACCGATGACCGCTACATGGTCCTGGTGATCATCGACGAGCCGATCGCGGACGCGGAGTCCGGCGGGCGGACCGGCGGCCTCACTGCGGCACCGGCAGCGGGCAAGGTCATCGACCGCATCGCGCCCTTCCTCGGTGTCCAGCGTCGCTTCGAGCAGCTGGCCGTTGCGCCTACCCCCGTCGTCGGGGCCGCCGCAAGCGGCGAGCGCTGACCGTCATGCGTCTGTCCCAGATCCTTCATCGGGACCTGCCGGAGGATCCGGAGATCACCGGCGTGACGTCCGACAGCCGCAGGGTCGGCCCGGGCGTCCTGTTCGCGGCCCTTCCCGGCGTCGCCAGGGATGGCGCGGACTTCGTGCCCCAGGCCGTTGCTGCCGGTGCCGCTTCGGTGCTCTGCGGTCGGGACCTGCCGGGCCTCGGCGTCCCGGTGATCGTCAGCGAGGATCCCCGCCGGGCCTACGCCCTTGCCGCCGCCGCCTTCCACGGCCGCCAGCCCGCCAGCGTGGTCGCTGTGACCGGGACCAACGGCAAGACCTCGGTGGCCGGCTTCCGGCGCCAGATCGCTGCCGCCGGCGGTCGACCGGCCGCCAGCATGGGGACCCTTGGCGTGCGCATCTCGGCTCCGGGCCAGGAGGACGTGGTCCTGACGCCTGCCGGCCTGACCACGCCGGACGCCGGTGACGTGGCCATCCTCATGGCGGAGCTGGCCGGAAGGGGCGTAGACGACCTCGCCCTGGAGGCCTCCTCCCACGGGATCGACCAGCGGCGCCTTGACGGGGTTCGCCTCGCCGCCGCCGCCTTCCTCAATCTGACCCAGGACCATCTGGACTATCATGGCGACATGGCCAGCTATCAGGCGGCCAAGCTGAGGCTGTTCGATACGCTTCTGCCCCGGGGTGCCCCTGCGGTCCTCAATGCCGACTCCCCGGCCTTCCCGGCCTTCGCCGCCGCTGCCGTCCTGGCTGGGGCCGACCTGATCACCTTTGGCGTCGAGGGGCGGGACCTCAGGCTGGTAAGCCGCCAGGCGCGACCCGGCGGGCAGGTCCTCAGCATAGAGTATGCCGGCCGTACCTGGCGGGTGGACCTGCCCCTGGCCGGCGCCTTCCAGGCCCTGAACGCCCTGGCCGCCGCGGGCCTCAGCCTTGCCGTCGGTGACGCGCCTGAGGCCGTTTTCGCGGCCCTGGAAGGCCTGACCGGCGCGCCGGGCCGTCTCCAGAAGGTGGGTGCCGCGGCTTCCGGTGCCGAGGCCTATGTGGACTATGCCCACACCCCTGACGGGCTCGAGACGGTGCTCCAGGCCCTGCGACCCCACGCCTCGGGGCGTCTGGTGGTGGTCTTTGGGGCCGGCGGCGACCGGGACCGCACCAAGCGCCCCCTGATGGGTGAGGTCGCCGGCCGTCTGGCCGACCTGGCCATAGTGACGGATGACAATCCCCGCAGCGAAGACCCGGCGGCCATCCGCGCCGAGGTTCGGGCCGGCCATCCGGACCTGAAGGAGATTGGCGACCGCCGCGAGGCGATCCGGGCCGCCGTCGCCGGCCTGTCAGCGGGCGACGTTCTGGTGGTGGCCGGCAAGGGACATGAGCAGGGGCAGATCGTTGCTGGCGTTACATTCCCCTTCGATGACGTCGCAGAAACCCTTTCAGCCCTAGAGGCGACCGGATGACCCGACGCTCGCTCTGGACCGCCGCCAATCTTGCAAAGGCGACCGGTGGCCGCGCCTCCCGGGCCTTCCAGGCGCACGGCGTCTCCATCGATACCCGTAGCCTCGAGCCTGGCGACCTCTTCGTCGCCCTGGGCGGAGTCCGCGACGGCCACGAGTTTGTTGCACAGGCCATGGCGTCCGGTGCGGCGGGGGTCCTGGCCTCACGCCCGGTCGACGCGCCCCACGTCCTGGTCCCTGACACCTTCCTTGCGCTCCAGGCCCTGGGCATCGCCGCCCGCGAGCGGGCCGCACAGGCCCGGCGCGCGGCAATCACCGGTTCGGTGGGAAAGACCAGCGTCACCCAAGCCGTGGCGGCGGGCCTGGCCCGGGCTGGACGCGCCCATGCCTCGGTCAAGAGCTACAACAACCACATCGGGGTTCCCCTGACCCTGGCCCGGATGCCTGCCGACACCGAGCGCGCGGTCTTCGAGATCGGCATGAACCACGCCGACGAGATCACCCCCCTGTCCGGAATGGTCCGACCGCATGTGGTGGCCATCACCACCGTCGGTCCCGTCCATGTCGAGAACTTCCCCGATGGCGAGACCGGGGTCGCCCGGGCGAAGGCCGAGATCTTCGACGGCGCGGCCCAGGGGGCCGTGGCGGTGCTGAACGCCGATAGCCGCTGGTTCGGCTGCCTGGCCGCCCGGGCCCGGGCCCGCGGTCTCAAGGTGCGCAGCTTCGGACGGGCGGAAGGGGCCGACGCCCGTCTCACCGACTTCGGGGTCGAAGCTGGGCGTGGCGTCATCCGGGGTGAGATCGACGGGCGTCCCGTGGACCTGACCCTGTCGCAGACCGGTGCCCACTGGGGCCTCAATGCCATGGCCGTCCTGCTGCTGCTCGAGGCGCTGGAAGTCTCGCAGCAGGACGGCCTTGCCGCGCTTTCGGCCTTCGAGGCCCTGCCCGGACGAGGTGCCGAAAGCCTCATCCACAGCACCAGGGGCGACTTCACCCTGATCGACGAGAGCTACAACGCCAATCCCATCTCCATGGCCGCGACCATCGGCTCGCTGGGCGTCCGCAGGACCCCGGGGCGGCGGATCCTCGCCCTCACGGACATGCTGGAGCTTGGCGCCGAAGCCTCACGGTTCCACGCCGATCTTGCACGGCCCATCGCCGACGCAGGCGTTGACCTGGTCTTCTGCGCCGGACCCCTGATGAAATCCCTCTGGGACTCCCTTCCTTCGACTCGGCGCGGGGGTTACGCGATGGAGGCGTCGGAACTGGCGCCCATGATCACCGCAGCCGTCGGGCAAGGCGATCTGGTGATGGTCAAGGGATCGAATGGGTCGCGGGCGGGCCTGGTCGCGGGCGCGCTTCGGGCCCTGGATCGCTCGGCCGGAGGGGCGGGCTGATGCTGTACTGGCTATATGAGCAGGCGGTGGCGGCAGGGGGGCATCATCCCCTGCTCAACCTCATGAAATACCTGACCTTCCGGACCGGGATGGCGTTGTTCACGGCCCAGCTGGTGGTCGTGCTCATGGGCTCGCGTTTCATCCGCTGGATGCAGGCCCGGCAGGGCAAGGGCCAGCCCATCCGGACCGATGGTATCGAACGCCACATCATCGAGAAGTCCGGCACCCCCACCATGGGTGGGGTAATGATCCTCGCCGGACTATTCACGGGTGCCCTCCTCTGGTGCGACCTCAGCAACGTCTACGTCTGGGCCGTCCTCCTGGTGACCGCTGGCTTCGGTGTCCTGGGCTTCCTGGATGACTACGCCAAGGTCACCCGACAGAGCTCGGCCGGCGTCTCTGGACGCCTCCGCCTCGTCGTCGAGGCCCTGCTGGCGGGATCTGCAGTCCTGATGATGGTGCTCTGGGGGCGGAGCTCCGCCGGGGAATCCGGGCTTTACACGAGCGTGGCGGTTCCGGTCTTCAAGGACTTCCTGATCAACCTTGGCTGGTTCTACCTGGCTTTTGGGGCCTTCGTTGTCGTCGGAGCCGCCAATGCGGTGAACTTCACCGACGGCCTGGACGGCCTGGCCACGGTCCCGGTCATGATCGCGGCAGCGGCCTTTGGACTCATCGCCTATCTGGTCGGTAACGCGGTCTTCGCCTCCTACCTCCAGCTCCACCTCGTTCCTGGCGTCGGCGAGGTCGCGGTCTTCTGCGGGGCGATGATCGGCGCGGGCCTGGGCTTCCTCTGGTACAACGCTCCGCCGGCCCGGATCTTCATGGGCGACACCGGCTCCCTCGCCCTGGGTGGGGCCCTTGGCGCCATCGCCGTCGCCACCAAGCACGAGGTTGTCCTGGCCCTGATCGGCGGCCTGTTCGTGGCCGAGACCCTCTCGGTGATGATCCAGGTGGCCTACTTCAAGCGGACCGGAAAGCGCATCTTCCTGATGGCACCGATCCACCACCACTTCGAGAAGCTGGGCTGGTCGGAATCGACCATCGTCATCCGCTTCTGGATCATCTCCGTCATGCTGGCCATCCTTGGCCTCGCGACGCTGAAGCTGAGGTAGGGGAGGGCGCTTGATCCCGGTTCGCGGCTTCGAAGGCAAGACCGTTGCGGTCTTCGGGCTTGCCCGGACCGGACTGGCCGCCGCGCGCGCCCTCCTGGCCGGAGGCGCAGAGGTCGCGGTTTGGGACGAGCGCGCCCAGGGCCTGGCTGCGGCTCAGGCGGAAGGGTTCCAGATTGTCGATCTCTCGGTCGCCGAATGGTCCCAGTTCGACGCCCTCATGCTCTCGCCAGGCGTGCCCCTGACCCATCCCGAGCCCCACTGGACCGTCCAGATGGCCCGAAAGGCCGGGGTCGAGATTCTTGGCGACGTCGAGCTCTTCGCCCGCACCGTCAACCTGGCGCCCGCCCACAAGCGCCCGCATATCGTCGCCATCACCGGTACCAACGGGAAGTCGACCACCACCGCCCTGATCGGCCATGTCTGCGCCCAGGCGGGCCGGGATACCCGCATCGGCGGCAATATCGGGGTGGGGGTCCTGGACCTGCCCGACATGCATGGCGGCGCGGTCTATGTCCTGGAGCTCTCGTCCTACCAGCTTGACCTTACCTCCAGCCTGAAGCCGAACGTCTCCGTCCTCCTCAACATCTCGCCGGACCACCTGGACCGACATGGGGGCATGGAGGGGTACGTGGCCGCCAAGCGGCGGATCCTCCTGAACCAGGGCCCCGGGGATACCTCGGTCATCGGGGTCGATGATCCCTGGGGGCAGAGGATCTGTACCGAGGCCAAGGCGGCGAACCGCCGGACCATCATGCCGGTCTCCGCCTCCAAGGCCATCGGTCGGGGCGTCTATGCCCTGCAGGGCCAGTTGTATGACGCCACCGGGGACAGGGCGGTGCAGGTCGCCGACCTCAACCGCGCGCGCTCGCTTCCCGGTCGCCATAACTGGCAGAACGCTGCGGCCGCCTACGCCGCGGTCCGGGGCCTCGGCGTCTCGCCCGCCGATATCGCCGATGGCCTGCTCAGCTTTCCGGGGCTGGCCCACCGGATGGAAACCGTCGGGCACATCCGGGGCGTGCGCTTCGTCAATGACTCCAAGGCCACCAACAGCAATGCGGCCCGCCAGGCCCTGTCCAGCTATGGGCGGGTCTACTGGATCGCCGGCGGGCGAGCCAAGGAAGGCGGGATCGCCTCCCTCTCCGACCTCTTCCCGCGGGTGGCGCGCGCCTATCTGATCGGGGAGGCGGCAGGGGATTTTGCCCAGACCCTCGACGGCAAGGTCCCCAATGTCGCCTGCACCCACCTCGGCGCAGCGGTGGCCCAGGCCTACGCCGACGCCCAGGCGTCCGGTGAGGGCGGTATTGTGCTCCTGTCGCCGGCCTGCGCTTCCTTCGACCAGTTTGCGGACTTCGAGGCCCGGGGCCACGCCTTCCGCGAAGCCGTGTGCGAACTGGCCGGGGCCGTGGCCGCCGGCGAGGCCGAGGCATGAGCCCGAATCCCGCCCACCAGGCCTTCGCCCGGTCCGACCGGACCCGCATCGGCGTGTGGTGGTGGACCATGGACCGCTGGCTGTTGGGTGCGGTTGCCGTCCTGATGGTCCTTGGCGTCACCATGTCCTTCGCCGCCAGTCCCGCCGCTGCGGCGCGGATGAACATCGGCGATCCCTTCCACTTTGCGCTCAGGCAGTGCGTCTTCGCCGCTGCCGGCGCGGCCATACTGATCGGTGCCTCCCTCCTCGATGACCGGGGGGTCCGCAGGGCGGCCTTCTTCATCTACCTGGCGGCCATCGTCGTCATGGCGGCCCTGCCCTTCATCGGGCACAGCGCCAAGGGCGCGACGCGATGGCTCGACCTCGGCGGATTCTCCCTGCAGCCGTCCGAGTTCATGAAGCCCGCCCTGATCGTTCTGGTCGCCTGGATGTTCGCCGAGGCGCAGAAGGGACAGGGCGTACCGGGGGTGACCATCGCCTTCGCCCTCTACGGGGTTTCCGTGGGCCTGCTGCTGATCCAGCCGGACGTGGGGCAGACCATCCTGATCTCGGTGGCCTTCGGCGCCGCCTTCTGGATGGCGGGAGTGCCCATCTCCTGGGTGATGGGGCTGGGCGTCGTCACCGCCGGCGGTCTGATGTCGACCTATTTCCTCTTTCCGCACGTGGCCAGTCGCGTGGACCGGTTCATCAACCCGGAGGCCGCCGACACTCACCAGGTGGACCGTGCGGCTGAGGCCATCGCTGCGGGGGGCTTGTTCGGCCGCGGACCGGGCGAGGGGGTCATGAAGCGTCACGTGCCGGACCTGCACACAGACTTCATCTACTCGGTCGCGGCCGAGGAGTATGGACTCATCTTCTCCCTGATCCTGATCGGCCTCTTCGCCTTCCTGGTGATCCGCGGGCTCCATCGGGCCCTGAAACTCTCCGACCCCTTCCAGCAGGTTGCGGCCGCGGGTCTCTTCGTCCTGGTGGGCGAGCAGGTCCTGATCAATGTGGCCGTCAACCTCAACCTGATCCCCACCAAGGGCATGACCCTTCCTTTCATCTCCTACGGAGGGTCCTCGATGTTGGCGATCTGCCTGACCCTGGGCCTTGCCCTCGCCCTGACCCGCCGCCGACCGGGCGCCTACGCCCAGGGTTGAGCCGCCTTCGCCCCTACCCAACCCACTGGGAGTCCCTTAAACCCCGCCCATGCAGAAGATCGCTGTCGTCGCCGCCGGGGGAACAGGCGGACACCTGTTCCCGGCCCAGGCCCTCGCGGAGGCCCTGATCGCCCGGGGCTGGCGGATCGTCCTGGCCAGCGACGAGCGCGTTGCCGCCCTGGCGGAGTCCTTCCCGGCCGAGCGACGGATCGGCCTGTCAGCCCG
>CAIWHQ010000130.1 GCA_903912465.1 uncultured Alphaproteobacteria bacterium
AAAAGATGCGGACACCGCTGCCCTCGAGGCGGACCTCTCCGCCGCCCTGGGCCTCCAGGTGGAAATCTCCGACCGGGATGGACGTGGCGAGTTGAGCATCCGTTACGCGACCCTTGAGCAGCTCGACGAGATCTGCCGCCGACTCTCGCGCCGGTAGGCTCGCCGCCTTCCTGCGGGCCCGCGCCCATGACCCCCCTCTATGATCGGATTGGCGACGGCTATGCCGGCCTGAGACGGCCAGACCCCCGGATCGCCGCCCGGCTGGCCGCCGCTCTCGGCCCATCGGCCAGCCTCCTGAACCTCGGGGCGGGAACGGGAAACTACGAACCGGAAGACCGGCAGGTTGTCGCCGTCGAGCCCTCCCGGGAGATGATCCGTCAACGCGCTGTGGGTGCCGCGCCTGCGGTCCAGGCGGTGGCGGCGCACCTACCCTTCGCGGATGGGGCCTTCGAGGCTGCGCTCGCCGTACTGACGGTACACCACTGGCCCGACCCGGCCGCCGGCCTTCGCGAGCTGAGACGGGTAACCCGGGGCCGGATCGTCATCTTGACCTTTGATCCCCGCGCCAGGCCCTGGCTGACCGACTATCTTCCCGAGTTGGCGGCCCTCGACGAAGCGCAGATGCCGGCCATCACCGACTACGCGGCGGCCCTGGGTCCAGTTCACCTCGAGCCCCTGGAGATCCCCCATGATTGCGTGGATGGGTTTCTCCACGCCTACTGGCGCCGCCCCGAGGCCTATCTTGACCCCCGCCTGCGCTCGGGCAGCTCCTCCTTCCGGGTCCTAGCCGATCCGCAGGCGGGACTGGACCGTCTCCGCGCAGACCTGGAGACTGGCGACTGGGACCGACGGTATGGCGGGTTGAGGCGAATCAACGCCTACGACGCGGGCTATCGACTTGTGATCACCGCCTGATCATCCGTAGACGGACGTTAGGTCTAAAGCCCCATGCGCCGGGCCCTCGCGGCGATCTGCAGGGCCAGCCTCTCGGCGATGAGGGCGTCCGGCGCCCGGGCGGTCTTGCAGGCCCGGTCCGCAGCCAGGATATCCCCCTGGACACCGTCGAGGGTCTCCAGGCTCCAGGCCCTCGCCTGTCGCAGGAACTCGCGTTCGTCCTTCCAGAAGACCCCGGAGGCCTTGGCCGCCTCCTGAAGACCCGCCCCGTTCCGGGCGAGGGTGAGGGTGCGCCGGAGCCTTCCCAGGTGCATGCCGAGGGCGCGGACGGCCCCCGGACCCGAAAGACCCTCCTGGGCTGCCCGCCTCAGGCCGGCCTGGGCCTCGGCCAGCCGTCCACCGAAGGCGTCTGAGGCGGCACCGGCCAGGGAGGCCTCAGGCTCCACGCCGAGAAAGGCTTCGAGGTCCTTGGGGCCCGCCGTGACCCCGGAGCCTGGGCCCAGGAATAGTGCGAGACGCTCGATCTCGCGCCGGGCCACGCCCCGCTCGTGGGGCAGTCTTCCGACGAAGAGGGCGAGCGCCTCGGCGTTGAGGCCCACCCCATCCTGGGCCAGGGCCTCCCGTGTCATCCGGGCGACGTCGCCCACCTCGTCCTCGTAGCAGGGGATGACGGCGCAGGCCGGCGCCTTTTCTGCGGCCTTTCGCAGGGCGGAATCCCGGCCCAGCGCGCTGGCTTCGACCAGCAGAAAGGCCTCGGGGTTCAGCTCCCCGGCCAGGAGGCGGGCCAAGGCCTCCACCGCCAACTTCTCACTCGCCGCCCGCTCTCCGCCGAGCCTCAGGCGTACCAGCCTTCGCCCGCCCATCAGGGACTGGGCGGCCAGTTCGCCCTCTAGTCGGGCGTCATCCCCGGCCAGGTCCCCCTCGGTCAGGAGGGCGACATTGAAGGGATCGTCCGGGTCCTCAGTGACCTGCTTCGCCAGCTGGGCGGCCCGCTCCCGGACCACGCCGAGGTCCCGCCCGTAGATCACGGCGGCCCGGATCCCGGCGTCCGGCCGGGCCAGGAAGCGCTCGATGTCGGGACGGCGGCTGAGGATCACCTCGCCTGAGACCCCTGGCCGGCGAGGAAGCTGGACAACTCGATCTGGATCCGGCGGGCCGCCTCCTGCGCCGCCCGGGCCTGGGCGTCCTGCTGGGCGACGACCGAGGCGTAGGGCTGGTCGGCCGAGTCGTAGGTCAACTCCACCCGGACCTTGCCGGTCTTCAGGGGCTCGCCTCCCCCAGCGGCCGTGAGGGTGTAGGCGGCGGTCAGGACGTATTCATACCGCGTGGCCACATTGTCCACCCGAACGCCCCGGGGATACCGGAGCTCGGAAAGGGCCACATCCAGCCGGTAGGCGGGCGGCAGGGAGGCCCGGTGGCCGAGGGCGTCGTCCAGCTGCTCGCGCAGGAGGGCGCCCGCCCGGCCTTCGGGGGTGGTGACCTCGACGGCGGCAAGGGCCGGGCCGAGCTCCGGGCTGGCGTAGAGGGGTGTAAAGCCGCAGCCGGCGAGGCCCAGGCAGAGGGCTGCGGCCAGGCCGGCGAGGGCCGCGCCCGGCTTCATGGGGCCGCCACGATGTTGACGATACGGTCCTTCACCACGATCACCTTGCGGATGGTCAGGCCCTCAAGACGCCGGGCTGTCTCCGGATCGTCAAGCACCATCTTCTCGACGTCGGCGGGCTCGGCACCGGCAGGGGCGCGGATTTCCCAGCGCCGCTTGCCGTTGACCTGGACCGGCAGGGTGAGCTCAGCCTCGCGGGTGAGGGCCTCGTCGAAGGCGGGCCAGGGGGTGAAGACCACCATGCCCTCGCCGCCGATCCGGGCCCAGCACTCCTCGGCCAGGTGCGGGGTAACGGGGCCGATGAGCCGGGCGAAGGTCGACAGGGCCATGGCCCGCTCGGCCAGGATGGCAGCCTCCGCGCCCTCGGCCTTGTACTCCCTCAGGAGGTTCAGGAACTCGTAGAGGCGGGCAATGCCGGAATTGAACCGGAAGGTCTCGATGGCCTCGGTCACCGCCCGTGTAAGGCGATGGGTCGCCCGGCGCAGAGCCTCTGCCCCGGGGTGGGTCGGATCGGCCGCGTGCGGGCCGGCCGGCTGGCTCTCGAATTCGCCCCAGACCCGGTTGACGAACCGCCAGGCGCCTTCGACCCCGGCGTTGGACCATTGGGCGTCCCGTTCCGGGGGCGAGTCGGACAAGACGAACAGCCGCGCCGCGTCGACGCCGTAGACCTCGAAGATCTCGCCGGGAGAGACGGTGTTCTTCTTGGACTTGGCCATCTTCTCGGAGTCGCCGATGACCACCGGCGCACCGTTGGACAGGAGCCGGGCCCGCCGGGTCTGGCCCTCGGTCTCGATCACGACCTCGCCGGGCTCCACCCACTCGCCAGTCTGGAGACGATAGGTTTCGTGGGTCACCATCCCTTGCGTGAACAGGCCGTCGAAGGGCTCGCGGACGGACAGATAACCAGCGTCGGCAAGGGCCTTGGTGACGAACCTCGCATAAAGGAGGTGAAGCACGGCGTGCTCGATCCCGCCGATGTACTGGTCCACGGGCAGCCAGTAGTCCGCCGCCTGCCGCTGGATCGGCTCGACCGCCTCGACATCGGTGAACCGGGCGAAGTACCAGGAGGAATCCACAAAGGTGTCGAGGGTGTCGGTTTCCCTCTGCGCCGGGCCGCCACAGGTGGGGCAGGCGACATGCTTCCAGGTGGGATGGCGGTCGAGGGCGTTGCCGGTCTTGCCGAAGACGATGTCCGCGGGGTGGGCGACGGGCAGGCTCTCCCGGGGTGCCGCCACCACGCCGCAGGCGGCACAGTGGATGATCGGGATCGGGCAGCCCCAGGCCCTCTGGCGCGAAACGCCCCAGTCCCTTAGGCGGAAGACTGTGGCGCCTTCGCCGGCATCGTCTGCTTCCAGCCGGGCGATGGCCGCAGCCTTGGCGGATTCAATGTCCAGGCCGTCGAGGAAGCCGGAATTGAACAGGGCACCGGGACCGGTCCAGGCCTCCTCGCCGACCTCGAACGTCGCCGGGTCCGCCCCGGGCGGCAGGACCACCGGTCGGACCGACAGGCCATACTTGCGGGCGAAGTCCAGGTCGCGCTGGTCATGGGCCGGGCAGCCGAAGATGGCGCCCGTGCCGTAGTCCATGAGGATGAAGTTGGCGATCCAGACCGGCAGCTCGAGGGCGGGGTCGAAGGGGTGGCGGACCCGCAGGCCCGTGTCGAAGCCCAGCTTCTCGGCAGTCTCCACCTCGGCCTCGGAGACCGCGCCGCGCCGGCAGGCGTCGACGAAGGCGGCAGCCTCGGGACTGCGCGCGGCGACTTCCGCCGCCAGGGGATGGTCGGCGGCCACCCCCACGAAGGCGGCGCCGAACAGGGTGTCCGGTCGGGTCGTATAGACCTCCAGCCCGTCCGTTCGCGCCGGATCGGTGAAGCGGAAGGTGAAGCGGGCCCCCCGGGACCGGCCAATCCAGTTCTCCTGCATGACCCGGACCTTCTCGGGCCAGCGCTCAAGGGTCTTCAGGTCGTCG
>CAIWHQ010000131.1 GCA_903912465.1 uncultured Alphaproteobacteria bacterium
CTCGACGCCAACGACGAAGTTGCGGATCCCTGTGTCCTCGCTGGCGGGAGGCGTAGCCAGGGCCCGGCCCAGCGTGTCCGCCACCGCCAGGAGGTCCCGGGCGAACTTCTGGATGGCGTAGGCGCGGGCGTCGTTCGCCTCGCGCTCGGCCCGGCGGCGGGTATTCTCCGCATCGGCGGCGTAACGGAGGATCTGCTCCTTCAGGGCGGCGTTCTCAGCCGAAAGGGTGTCGAAGGCATCGAAGGCGGCGTCCTCGCCCAGGTCCGCGTCTTCGGGGCCAGCGTCGGAGGCTGTAGGATCGTCGGACATTTCATTCATCCTTTCATGCGCTTTCCCGGCGGGCGGCGGCCGTCTCAGGCTTCAGACCCCGGCCATCTGAGACAGCACCCGGGCCGTATAGTCCACCAGCGGGATGACCCGGGCATAGTTCAGTCGCGTCGGGCCGATGACGCCGATGGCGCCCAGGAGCTTCTTCTGGCCCGACATATAGGGCGCCGCGATGACGGCGGAACCCGAAAGCGAGAACAGGCGGGTCTCCGCGCCGATGAAGATCCTCACGCCCTGGGCCTCGCTCACGCCGTCCAGCAGGCCGATCAGTTGCTCCTTCTGCTCCAGGTCGTCGAACAGCATGCGCACGCGCTCGAGGTCCTCGAGGGTGTCGCTGTCGGCCAGGAGGTTGGCGCGGCCACGGACGATCAGGGAGCGGTCGCGGCCCTCGCCGCCGCCCCAGACCGCCAGGCCCTCTTCGACGAGGCGGGCGGCGGCGACGTCCAGTTCCCGGCGGGCATCGTCAAGTTCGAGGCGGATGTCCTGCCCCGCCTCGGCCAGGGTCTTGCCCCTCAGCCGGGCATTGAGGAAGTTCCCTGCCTCCTGGAGCGCCGAGGGCGTCACCCCCGGGGGGAGCTGCATGAGCCGGTTTTCCACCGCGCCATCCTCGAAGACCATGACTGCGAGGGCCTGGCCGGTGCCGAGGGACACGAACTCCACGTGCTTGACCCCGGCCTCCCGCACAGGCGTGACGACGATGCCTGCGCCCCCCGCCAGGCCGGACAGGAGGACGGAGGCCTCGTTGAGCATGTCCTCGAAGGAGCGCCCGCGCCCCGCCAACCGCTTCTCGATCTCGCGGCGATCCGCGTCACCGACGTCGCCCAACTCCATCAGACCGTCGACGAAGAGGCGGAGGCCAGCATGGGTGGGAAGTCGGCCGGCGCTGATGTGGGGGGCGCCCAGCAGGCCGAGTTCGGTCAGGTCCTGCATGGTGTTGCGGATGGAGGCGGGCGAGAGCTGGATGCCCCCCCGGGAAAGGGTACGGGAACCGACAGGCTCGCCGGTCTGCAGATAGCTCTCGACCACCCGGCGGAAGATGTCGCGGGCGCGGCTGTCGAGTTCGGCTAGGGACGGGCCCCGAGGGAGAAACTGGCCGGTCACGTTCTTGAAGTCCCCGCTTCCGGTCGGGCATGGACGCAGGCCCTGAGTTACAGGATAAGCACCCACCCCGCCGGCGCAAGGTGCCGGGGCCTCCCTTCCGCCGACAAGCCGAGACCCTTCCATGACCGCAAGCCGCCCCTTTGACCGGCCCATCGACAGCCTCCGGACCGTGACCCTCGAGACGGGCGTGAACCGCTATGCCGAGGGGTCGTGCCTGGTCGCCTTCGGCCACACCCGGGTCCTGGTGACCGCCAGCGTCGAAGAGCGGGTGCCGCCCTTCCTGCGGGGTCGTGGCCAGGGCTGGGTCACCGCCGAGTACGGCATGCTGCCCAGGGCGACCCACACCCGGGGCCGTCGGGAGGCCTCAGAAGGCAAGCAGTCCGGCCGCACCCAGGAAATCCAGAGGCTGATCGGTCGCTCCCTCCGGGCCGTGGTCGACATGGCGGCCTTGGGCGAACGCCAGATCTCCCTCGACTGCGACGTCATCCAGGCGGACGGTGGCACGCGGACAGCCGCCATCACCGGGGCCTGGGTGGCGCTGAAGCAGGCGACCGACCTTCTGGTGCGCGAGGGCATGATCACCCGCTCCCCCCTGATCGACCAGGTGGCGGCCGTATCCTGTGGGGTCTGCAAGGGGGTTCCGGTCCTCGACCTGGAGTACGAGGAGGATTCCAACGCCGAGGCGGACGCCAACTTCGTCCTCACCGGCAATGGCGACATTGTCGAGATACAGGCAACCGGCGAGAAGCGGGGCTTTACCCGGGGCGAATTCGAGGCCCTGTTCGGCCTGGCCGAGAAGGGGATCGGGGAATTGTTCGCCCTGCAGAGGGCGGCGGTCCCTGCCGCCTGAAATGGAAACGGGCGGTCCCCTGAGGAACCGCCCGCTTCGGGCGCCGATCCGCCGTCGGGAGAGACAGCGGCGGCCGGCGCGGTCCGGAATCAGAACCGGGCGTTCAGCAGATGGCGAAAGGCGATCGGCGACATGCGGCCCAGTTCCTCGCCATAGGGCGACATGACACTGTCAAGAAAGGCCTCAAGACGGCGCAGAAGGCCTTCGAAGACGGGGTAGTCGCGGATTTCCAGAACATGGGTCATGGCCGGCTCCTTGTGCAATGCAGCATTTGTTGCGGTGCACATAAACCCCAAGGCGCGGCGGCGCAAGGTCCGGAAGCCTCAAGAGCCTCTCGTGTTGCGATGCAGCGACACCTGGACTCAGGCCGGCGCGTCCGGGGTCGGTCCGTCTGGGGCGTAGGTCAGGAGGTCGCAGGGCTGGCAGCTGAGTTCCCGGCACAGGGCCTCAAGGGTCGTGAACCTCAGGGCCCTGGCGTCCCCGGACTTGAGGATGGCGAGATCCGAGGCCGAGACGCCGGTCCGGTCGGCCAGTTCGACCAGGGACATCCGCCGTTCGTGGAGGAGACGGTCCAGGTGCAGGCGGACAGGCATCAGATGGTCAGCTCCGCCTCGCGCCTCAGACGGGCGCCTTCCCGGAAGACCTCGGCCAGGACGACGACCACCAGGATCGAGAACCAGGCGGTGAGGGAGAGGTTGGGACGGTCCGGTGCCGCCTGGGGCGGTAACAGGGCACCAAGGGTCCAGACGGTGTAGCGGACGCCCTCCATCCAGACGAGTCCGCCGGCCACGACTCTCAGTCGGGTGACATTCTCCGGATGGAAGGGATCGCCAGCCTTGAGGGTGGCGAAGATCTCCCTGAGGCGGCTGACAATGACCAGGATGCCGCCGACGAAGAGGACGGCGGTCAGCATCCTGACCAGGACCACGGCCCAACCCTGAAGTCGGTCCAGGCCCTCGAATCGGACCCTGTGGGCGAAGGGCATCTCGGGGTTGAAGGCGGCCAGGATGCCGTAGAACAGGCCTGCGGCCAGTATGGCCATCACCAGCAGAAGCAGGATCCACACGACGTCGAGGACTGACTTCAGGAAGCTGGAAAGGGAACCCGGGCCGAGGGCTCGCATGGTCGGCATGTCGTCGCCCCCCGGTTCCGCTGCGCCATCACCACCCTTATGTCGCGAACCCGGCGGTTTTCGCGTTAAAATGTCGTAATGGCCATCCGGGCCCGGAGCGCGTCATGGCGATCAGACTTGAAGCCGGGTCCCGGCTGGTGGTGGCGACCCACAATCCTGGCAAGGCCCGGGAGCTGGCCGAGATCCTGGAGGGCCGCTACCGCATCGTCACGGCCGGTGAGCTGGGCCTCGCCGAGCCCGAGGAGACCGAGGCCACCTTCACGGGCAATGCCCTCCTCAAGGCGAGGGCGGCGGCCTCGGCCAGCGGCCTGCCGGCCCTGGCGGATGATTCCGGCCTGTCCGTGACGGGCCTGGGCGGCGCGCCGGGCGTTCTTTCAGCCCGCTGGGCGGGTCCGGGCAAGGACTTTGCCCCGGCAATGGCGCGGATCGAGCGGGAGCTGGCCGAACGGGGCGAGGCCGATCGCCGGGCCTTCTTCACCTGCGCCCTGGCCCTGGCCTGGCCCGACGACCTGGCGGTGGTGACCGAGGGCCGGATCGACGGCGAGCTGGTCTTCCCGCCCCGGGGCGAGCGCGGCTTCGGCTATGACCCGATCTTCCGGCCGGACGGCCATGACCTGACCTTCGGAGAGATGGATCCCGCAGCCAAGGACGCCATGAGCCACCGGGCCCGGGCCTTTTCGCGCCTGAAGGCGGCCCTGGCTTGAACCCTGGACCCGACGCGGCGGGCTTCGGGGTCTATGTCCACTGGCCCTACTGCGCCCGGATCTGCCCCTACTGTGACTTCAACGTGCACCGTGACCGGCGACCCGGGGAGGCGGCCGAGCTGGCCCGGGCGATCGTCGAGGACCTGTCCCGGCGGGCCGCATCCACCGGACCCCGGCGGCTGACCTCGCTCTTCTTTGGCGGGGGCACGCCGTCACTCATGGCCCCCGAGGCGGTGGCGGCGGTGATCGCGGCGTGCCGCAGCCTCTGGGAGGCCGCTCCGGACCTCGAGGTCAGCCTGGAGGCCAATCCCACCGACGCCGAGGCGGGCCGGTTCGCCGCCCTGGCCGCCGCGGGGGTCAACCGGCTGTCCCTCGGCCTGCAGTCCCTGGACGACGAGGCCCTCGCCCTCTTGGGGCGCAACCACGATGCGGCGGCGGGCCGACGGGCGGCCGAGACGGCGGTGGCGGTGTTTCCCCGGGTCTCCATCGACCTGATCTACGCCCGGCCCGGCCAATCCCCTGAGGCCTGGGCGGCGGAACTGGACGCCGCCCTCGACCTCGGGGCCGGTCACATCTCGCCCTACCAGCTGACCATCGAGCCGGGGACGGCCTTCGAGCGGGCGGTACGGCGCGGGCGCCTCTCGCCCCCCGCCGACCCGCAGGCGGCGGACCTGTGGGACGTGACCCAGGCGAGGTTGGAGCGCGCCGGCTTCGAGGCCTACGAGGTCTCCAACCACACCCGCACGCCGGCGGACCGGTCGCGCCACAACCTGACCTACTGGCGGGGTGGCGACTGGCTGGGCGTCGGCCCCGGAGCCCACGGCCGCCTGACCCTGGACGGGACACGGACGGGCCAGGTCTGCGCCGCCCGCCCCGCCGACTACATCGCCGCCGTCGCGCGCGGGGCCGGCGAGGGGGAGACCGAGGCGCTCGATCCGCAGGAGAGCGCGATCGAGCGGGCGCTCTCAGGACTCCGGCTGGCGGAGGGCGTCCCCTTCTCCGAACTGTCGCCCCTGAGCCTGTCGCCAGACCACCCCGAAGTCCGCGACCTGGCGGCCCGGGGCCTCCTGGCCGTCGACCCGGACCGACTGAGGGTCACCGCCGACGGCCGACGCCTGCTGGACGCCGTGCTGGAACGTCTGCTGGCGCGCTGACGCCGCCTGCCTTGCAATGGCCGCACAAAGCCGCGAAGGCTTGGCCATGAGCCGCAGACCCCCGCCGCCGCCCCTGTCCGACGCCGACCTGGCGCCCGGCCTCTACCTGGTGGCCACCCCCATCGGAAACCTGCGCGACATCACCCTGCGGGCCCTGGACATCCTGTCGGCGGCCGACCTGGTCCTGGCCGAGGACACCCGGGTGACCGGCAAGCTCCTGGCCGCCTATGGCCTGTCCAAGACCCTCGCCCGCTACGACGAACACGCCGGCGGGCGCACGGCACCCCGGGCCCTGGCCCTGCTGGAGCAGGGCGGACGCGTGGCCCTGGCCTCGGACGCCGGCACCCCCCTGGTCTCGGACCCCGGCTTTCCCCTGGTGCGGGAAGCCATAGCCCGGGGACTGCCCGTCTTCGCCGCACCCGGGCCCTCGGCGGCCCTGGCGGCCCTGACCGTCTCGGGCCTGCCCGCCGAACGCTTCCTCTTCGCCGGCTTCCTGTCGCCCAGGTCGGCCGCCCGCCGGGGGGAGCTGGCCGAACTGGCCGGAATCCGCGCCACCCTGATCCTGTTCGAAGGGGGCAGCCGTCTGAAGGCCAGCCTGGCGGACATGGCCCAGGTTCTGGGCCCGCGGCCAGCAGCCGTGGCCCGGGAGATGACCAAGCTGCACGAGACTCTGGTGCGCGGCCCCCTGGACGTCCTGGCCGCCGACCCGACCCTGGACCATCCCCGGGGCGAGGTGGTCATCGTGGTGGCTCCGGGCCGGGAAGAGGCCGCCACGGCGGACGACGCTGACGCCGCCCTGGCCGAGGCCCTGACCCGGCTGTCCCCCGGCGAGGCGGCCTCGGAGGTCGCCCGGGCCCTGGGCCTGCCCCGGCGCGAGCTCTATCGCCGGGCCCTGGACCTGAAGGGTGCCGGATGAGGGCGGCGGCGCGGCCCTGGCGGCGCCGGCTGGGCGCCCGGGCGCGGACCGACGGCCGCCGCGCCGAATGGATCGCCCTGGCCTGGCTCATGCTGAAGGGCTGGCGGATCCTTGGCTTTCGCCTGAAGACCCCTCAGGCCGAGATCGACATCCTGGCCCTGCGCGGACAGGTCCTGGCGGTGGTGGAGGTCAAGTCCCGGACCAGCCTGGAGGCGGCCCTCGAGGCGGTCAGTGCCGACCAGAGGGAGAGGCTGAGGCGTGCGGGCCAGACCCTGGCGGCCCGACGGCCGGACCTTGCCGGGCGTTCGGTGCGGCTCGACCTCGTTGCCCTCGCCCCGGGCCGCAGGCCCCGGCATCTGCCCGACGCCTGGCCGGGGCTTTGATGGGCGGGGCTTTGACGGCGCGCCGGTGCCCCGTGCTAGAAGGCCCATCAAGAGGGAGCCCGCCATGAAGCTGAACGTCGCCGTCCAGATGGATCCGCTGGAGCACATCCGCATCCAGGGGGATTCCACCTTCGCCATGATGCTGGAGGCCCAGGCCCGGGGCCATGACCTCTTCGTCTACACCCCGGACCGGCTGGCCCTGGAGAACGGACGCCTGCAGGCCCGCGGCCGGTCCGTGCGGGTGAAGGACGTCCAGGACGAGCACGCCGCCTTCGGCCCCTGGGAACAGCGCGACCTGTCGGAGGCCGACGTGGTGCTGCTGCGCCAGGACCCGCCCTTCGACATGGCCTACATCACCACCACCCACTTCCTGGACGCCATCCACCCCAAGACCCTGGTGGTGAACAACCCGACCGAGGTGCGCAACGCCCCCGAAAAGCTCTACGTCACCACCTTCGAAGGCGTGCAGCCGCCGACCCTGATCACCTCGGACACGGAGGCCCTCTACGACTTCCGCGCCCGGCACGGGGACATCGTGCTCAAGCCCCTCTACGGCGGCGGCGGCTCGGGCGTGGCCCGCCTGCTGGCCGACGATCCCAACCTCGACGCCCTCCTGGACCTGCACCGGATGATCGGCCGCGAGCCGGTGATCGCCCAGAAGTTCATCCCGGCGGTGACCAAGGGGGACAAGCGCATCCTGCTGGTGGACGGCGAGCCCGTCGGCGCCATCAACCGCGTGCCGGCACCCGGGCAGATCCGCTCGAACCTGGCCGTGGGCGGCCGGGCCGACGCCGTGGAGCTGACCGCCCGGGACCTGGAGCTCTGCGCCATCATCGGCCCGCAACTGCGGGC
>CAIWHQ010000132.1 GCA_903912465.1 uncultured Alphaproteobacteria bacterium
AGTCCCGTGAACCAGATCACCCGGCCCCGGTGTCCCTTCAGGGTGGCCCGGGCTGCGCGATCCACGTCCAGGGCCTGCCAGTGGACGTTCTGGCTTCTCCGGAGCGCGAAGTGGATCATTCCGGCGCCGACTGTCCGGTTGCTCATCCGGTCGATCAGGATAAAGCCGCCGAGGTCCCGGCTCTTGGCGTAGGGCTCGAAGACAACAGGCATGTCCGTTGAGATGTTGCAGACGCCAATCTCGTTCAGATCCAGTCGCTTGGCTGCCAGATGTTCAAGCGTATTCACATTGACCCGGTGCTTCGGCTCGGTGATCGAGGCCGCGACGGTCCGGGTTCCCAGCTTGAGCAGATAGGGCCGCCCCGGCAGCATCGGGGACTCGTCCATCCAGACCACTGTCGCCTCGAACTGGTCGGCGACGCTGACCGGGGCGTCGGAGGCCGCCAGGACGTCGCCCCGGCTGATGTCGATCTCGTCCTCAAGGGTCAGGGTCACGGACTGGCCCGCAAGGGCCTCAGGCGCTTCCTCGGTCCCGACAAGGACCTGCCGAACCCGGCTCTCCCGGCCGGAGGGCGAGACCCTCAGCGGGTCTCCAGGGCGCACAGATCCGGCGGCGATCAGGCCCGAGAACCCCCGAAAATCGAGGTTGGGCCGGTTGACCCACTGGACCGGCATGCGGAAGGGCCGGGCGACCGCGTCATCGCCAACCGGTGCCGCCTCGAGCCAGGACAAGAGGGTGGGGCCCACATGCCAGTCGGGCGCGCTCCCCCGTTCGGCGACATTGTCACCCCGGAGGGCGGACATCGGGATGGCGGTGAAGGCCGGCAGGCCGATCTTTCCGGCAAAGGTCGTGAACTCGGCGGTGATCTCGTCGAAGACGGCCTGGGACCAGTCCACAAGGTCCATCTTGTTCACCGCCAGCACCACATGCCGGATGCCCAGGAGCTGGACCAGATAGGCGTGCCTGCGGGTCTGAGTCAGAACCCCGCGCCGGGCGTCAATCAGGATGACCGCCGCATCAGCGGTCGAGGCACCGGTCACCATGTTCCGGGTGTACTGCTCGTGCCCGGGCGTATCGGCGACGATGAACTTGCGGCGGTCTGTCGAGAAGAAGCGGTAGGCGACATCGATGGTGATGCCCTGCTCGCGTTCCGCCGCCAGGCCGTCGACCAGGAGGGCGAAGTCGATCTCGCCACCCTGCGTGCCGACCCGACGCGAGTCGGCCTCCAGCGCCGCGAGCTGGTCCTCGAAGATCATCTTGGAGTCGTAGAGCAGCCGCCCGATCAGGGTGGACTTGCCGTCGTCCACCGAGCCGCAGGTCAGGAACCGCAGGAGGCTCTTGGTCTCGTGGGCCTTCAGGTAGGCCTCGATGTCGGTAGCGATGAGGTCGGACTGGTGGGCCATCAGAAGTAGCCCTCCTGTTTCTTCTTCTCCATCGAGGCCGCCTGGTCGTGGTCGATCATCCGGCCCTGGCGCTCGCTGGTGGTGGTCAGCAGCATTTCCTGGATGATGTCCGGCAGGGTCGCGGCCGTACTCTCCACAGCGCCTGTCAGGGGATAGCAGCCCAGGGTGCGGAACCGGACCGACTTCATCATCGGCGTCTCCCCCGGACGCAGGGGCATGCGATCGTCGTCCACCATGATCAATGTCCCGTCCCGGTCGACCACGGGTCGGACCTCGGAGAAGTAGAGGGGAACGATCGGAATGTTCTCCAGGTGGATGTATTGCCAGACGTCCAGCTCGGTCCAGTTGGAGATCGGGAAGACCCGGATCGATTCCCCGGGGTTCTTGCGGGTGTTGTAGAGCCGCCAGAGCTCTGGCCTCTGGTTCTTGGGGTCCCAGCGGTGCTGGGCGGATCGGAAGGAGAAAATCCGCTCCTTGGCCCGGCTCTTCTCCTCGTCGCGGCGGGCACCCCCGAAGGCAGCGTCGAAGCCATGCAGGTCCAGGGCCTGCTTCAGCCCCTCCGTCTTCCAGATGTCGGTGTGCAGGGCCGATCCATGGTCAAAGGGATTGATCCCCTTCTCCAGCGCATCCGGGTTGCAGTGCACGATCAGGTCGAAGCCGAGCTCCCGCGCCATCCGCTCGCGCATTTCGTACATGGCCCGGAACTTCCAGGTGGTGTCGACGTGCAGGAGGGGAAAGGGCGGGCGGGAAGGCCAGAACGCCTTCACCGCAAGGTGGAGCATGACTGCTGAGTCCTTGCCGACCGAATAGAGCATGACGGGCTTGTCGGCTTCCGCCACCACCTCCCGCAGGATGTGGATGGCCTCGGCCTCCAGTCTCTGCAGGTGGGTCAGGGACGCTGGGTGTCCTGTCGCCGTCATGGCTCGCCTTTCCTTCCACCGCTCAGGGGCGGCGCGGGACCATATAGGGCATGGCCCCGCCTCAAACCTTCACAACCCGGCTCCACGGAGTCCAATTCTTCTGGTGCCTGCACAAGAATTCCTTTGGTCAGGCAGGCCCTTCCGCAGTCCGGGCGTTGGGCTTATGCCTTTTGCAAAGATGGAGGAGACAGGCCCATGAGCATCCAGGATTTCGAGAATTTCGTTGTCGTCGTCACGGGCGCATCCACCGGTTTGGGCCGGGCGATTGCGATTGAGACCGCACGCCGCGGTGCCGCAGACGTGATCGTCAACTTCGCCCGCAGCGCCGAGGAGGCCGAGACCACCGCCGCCCTGGTGAGGGCCGAGGGCGCGCGGGCGCACCTTATCCAGGGCGATGTCTCCCGTGACGAGGACTGCCGGGCCATCGCCGCGGCTGCCGCATCGCTGGGACGGATCGACGCCCTGTTCAACAACGCCGGGGTCACCAAGTTCGCCCAGAACCACGCCGACCTGGACGCGGTCTCCGCCGAGGACTTTCTGAACCTCTATTCGGTCAACGTGGTCGGTGCCTTCCAGATGGTCCGCGCGGCCCGAAGCCTGCTGGAGGCTGCGCCCCAGCCCGGCGCGGTGGTCAACACCTCATCCATCGCGGGGGTGGCCGGGATCGGCTCCTCCGTGCCCTACGCCGCCTCGAAGGGCGCCATGAATACCCTTACGCTCTCTCTCGCACGGGCCCTGGCTCCCCGGATCCGGGTAAACGCTGTCTGCCCGGGCTTCATCGATACCCCCTGGTTCGGCAAGGGCATGTCCGAGGAGCGCGTCGCAAGACTCCGTGAGGGCTCTGCAGCGGCGACCCCGTTGAAGGTGGTGTCTTCGGCCGACGACATCGCCGCCACTGCCGCCTTCCTCGCCTCGCGGCAGTCCCGGCACGTCACGGGAGAGACCCTTCTCGTCGACGCGGGATCGCACCTCGGGTTTGGGACCCTGTCGATGCGATGAGCGCAATTCACGCCCCGTTAATCTCATCTGGGCCTTTCTCCACGACCGAAGCCTCCTGGTGACGCCCAAAAAATAGGCGCCCAGAGACCGCGGCGCCCGCAAACCGACCAGTCGTGTCGGGACCGGGCCCGTGCTTCCCGCCATCGGTGGCGGGACGAGGCTGTAGGGGGGAGTGTTCGACCCACAGGGTCAGGCCTGAATCTCAAGGGGATTGCAAAATAATGAAGTCGTTCAAGCTTGCGGCCATCGCCGCTACCGCCACCCTCGCCGTCGGAGTCGCCGCCCAGGCGAAGGCGGAAGACGGGCCATCACTCTCTTTCAACGTCGGCGCGGCCTCGGACTACGTGTTCCGCGGCTACAGCCAGACGGACAGCAAGCCGCAGGTCTACGGCGGAGCCGACCTGGGCATCGGAATCTTCTACGTCGGCACCTGGCTGTCGAACGTCGATTTCGGCGACAGTACCAGCATGGAATATGACCTCTACGCCGGCTTCAAGCCGACCCTCGGTCCAGTCTCCCTGGACGTGGGCCTTCTTCGATATGGCTACACCAACCAGGAAGACGGTGCGGACCTCGACTTCTGGGAAGGCAAGCTGGCCGGCTCCGTGGCCGCGGGCAAGGGCACCGTCGGCGGCGCCGTCTACTACACCCCCGAGAACTTCGGGCAGACCGGTCAGGCGACCTATGTCGAGCTGAACGGCTCCATGCCGATCGCCGAAAAGCTCTCGGTGTCGGGCGCGGTCGGCCACCAGGCCCTGGAAGGCGATGGCGACTACGAGACCTGGAACCTGGGCCTCGGCTACGCGATCAATGACGTCTTCGGCCTGGACCTTCGCTACTGGGACACCAGCGTCGACGAATCGGATGATCCGGCAAAGCTCACCTCAGCCCGGGTGGTCATCGGCCTGAAAGCCGCCTTCTGAGGCCACAGTCGCCTAAAAAACCACCGGGAAAGCCGTCGACCGCAGGGTCGGCGGCTTTTCTTTTTTGGTAAATGGGCGTCTATACCGAAATTCGTTCATCTTCCTGTGCGACGGGTGTCGCGACCCAGAGACGGATCGCTCTGGGACGAACGTTCAAGGACTGACTGATCTGCGCCTCCGGTTCTCGACACCGGTCAGGCCGTCGCAAGTAAGGAGTTTTGCGTGGAGCAGTTGGCCAACCGGGCCCGGAACCTACTGGCGGATTCGGCCATTGCTTGCGCCGCCCTCCTTGCTGCCTTCCTGCTGACCAGCAGTCGGACTTCCAGCCTTGATCCTGCGGTGCTGGCGGGGGTCTTCGCCCAGTCCCTCGTCTATGGCGGTGTGGCCTGCTTCTTCTCTTGGCTCTTCCGGCGGGAACTCTCGCCCTGGCGCTATCTCTCCACGCCCGACGCCCTGGTGCTGGCGCGGATCGCCCTGCTGACCGCGGCCAGCTTCCTGCTCCTGTTCTTCGCCGCCGCACGGGCGGACGGTCTGAGCCGGGCCTTTCTTGCCCTGGCTCCGTTCCTCCAGTGGGTCGGGGCGATCAGCGCCCGGATGCTCCGCAGGGCGGCCCACGAGCGCGCGCTCGACAGCTTTGCGCCCCTGAAATCCCTCACTGACCGGGCACCCCAGGCGCCGGAGTTGCTCCTCATCGGTCCAACGGCCGCCGCCGAGACCTACCTGCGCGAGACAAGCCGGCGTCGCGACAACACCTGGACCCCGGTGGGTATCATTGCCCCGGATTCCAGCGAGGTCGGTCAGCAGGTGCGTGGGGTCTGCATCATCGAGTCCCTGGGGCGACTGGATGAGGCCCTGGCCGACCTGCGCCGCTGGAACCAGTATCCCCGTGCCATCCTGTTCCTTGACGAACCGGCGCGGCTGAAGGGCCTCACCGCAGCCCAGCTGGGCCGGTTGAAGAACGACGGCGTTCGCCTGCTCAGGCTTCCGTCCATCGTCGACCTCTCACAGGACGACCGTGTCGCCCTGCTTCCCATGCGCGACATCAGCGTCGAGGAACTCCTGCCGCGAGGCCCGATCGAGCTCGACCCGGTCGCCCTGAAGGGGCTGATCGGGGGCCGGCGGGTGATGATTACCGGTGCTGGCGGCTCGATTGGTGCCGAGCTTGTCCGCCAGGTCGCCGCCCTTGAAGCCGGGCACGTCACCCTTGTCGACTTCTCCGAGACCGCCCTTTTCGAAATCGACCGCGAGCTCGGGGAAACCTTCCCGACCCTCTCCCGGACCGCCGCCCTGGTGGATGTTCGCAATGCCGGCCGGGTCAATGACTGCGTTCTGGGCGAGAAGCCCGACCTCGTCTTCCACGCCGCCGCGCTGAAGCACGTGTCGATGGTCGAGCGGCATCCCGTCGAGGGCGTGCTCACCAACGTGTTGGGCACCTGGAACGTGGCCGAAGCGGCGCGTCTCGCCGGCGCTGCCCAGATGGTCCTGATCTCCACCGACAAGGCCGTGGATCCGTCCAACGTGATGGGCGCGACCAAGCGGCTCGCAGAGGCCGTGATCCAGGGGCAGCAGGCAGGCTCGGAAACCCGCTTCTCGGCGGTGCGCTTCGGAAATGTGCTGGGTTCGGCCGGATCCGTGGTGCCGATCTTTCGCTCCCAGATCGACCGTGGCGGGCCGGTGACGGTCACACACCCGGACATGGCCCGCTACTTCATGACCATTCCCGAGGCGGCCCAACTCGTACTGCACGCCACGGCGGCCTGCGCTCTCGACCTGAACGCCGAGCGGTCCCGGCTCTTCCTTCTCGAGATGGGCGAGCCGGTCAAGATCATGGATCTGGCCCGCCAGATGATCGCCCTGTCTGGCCGCACGCCAGGCAGGGACATCGAAATCGAGATTACGGGACTGCGCCCCGGAGAAAAGCTTACCGAAGAGCTCCTTGACGGGATGGAGCGCGCGATCCCCTGCGCGCCCAAGGTCCTCGAGGTCGTCTCAACCAACGCCCTCGGCGTAGCGCCGGCCCATCTGAGGCGGCTGGAGGCCATCGCCACGCGGGGCGACACCGAAGAGATCCGGCGCGTCATCTTCGATCTTGTCGCCCAGATTCGCGGCGAGAAGCCGGCTGGCATCCCGGACCTTCGGGTGGTGTCAAACAGTTGATCGCCGCCTGCGGCGTCAGGTTACAGGACGCGGTTTCATGATTCTGGTCACAGGCTCGGCCGGCTTCATCGGGTTCCACGTCGCAAACGCCCTTCTCGACAGGGGCGAGAGCGTAGTGGGTGTCGACAACATCAGCCCGTATTATGACCCCGGTCTGAAGCTCGCACGCCTGGCGCGGCTTGAGTCCCGTTCGGGCTACCAGCATCACCGGCTCGACCTGGCGGACCGGGAAGCCGCCGCAGAGGTTTTCCGATCCGTCCATCCCAGCGGCGTCGTACACCTGGCCGCACAGCCGGGGGTCCGCTATTCCCTCGAACACCCCGAGGCCTACGTCGACTCCAACCTGGTGGGGTTCCTGAGCGTGCTGGAGGGCTGCCGGGCGACCTCGCCAGCGCATCTGGTCTTCGCTTCCACGAGTTCAGCCTACGGGGCCAACGGGGCCCTGCCCTTTTCCCCTCATCAACCGGCCAATCACCCCCTGACTCTTTACGCCGCGACCAAGCTGGCGAACGAGTCCATGGCCCATGCCTACGCCCACCTGTTCGGCCTGCCCTGCACGGGCCTGAGGTTCTTCACCGTCTACGGACCCTGGACGCGCCCGGACATGGCCCTCTACCGCTTCGCCGACGCCATCGTCGCGGGACGGCCTATCGACGTCTACGGGCAGGGGCAGATGCAGCGGGACTTCACCTATGTCGACGATATCGTCAGCGGGGTGATCGCCGCCCTTGATCGTCCCGCAGCCGTCAATCCCGACTGGAAACCGGAGGCTCCCGACCCGGCGACCAGCGGCGTCGCCCCCTGGCGGATCCTCAATGTTGGCGCCGGGACCCGGGTCGAGCTGATGACCTACATCGAAACCCTTGCAGAGGCCCTTGGCCGTCCGGCGCGCCTCAATCTGATGCCCATGCAGCCGGGCGACATCGCGCGCACGGAAGCGGACATCAGCGATACCACCTCAGCCCTGGGATACGCACCGACCACACCCGTCGAGGTTGGGGTGCGGCGCTTCGCGGACTGGTATTGCGATTACCATGGAGTCAGCCGGGGCTGATCTCCCGGGCCGGGGACGGGCGACTGCCGGCGGAGCTATTCCGCGACAATCTTGGCGGGCCGGCTCGCCGCCTGGAGGCGGCCCTCCAGGGCCCGGTGCTGGCGCCAGAGCTCGTCGGGCAGACGTTCACCAAAAGCCTCATAGGCGGGCGGAATCAGAGCCGCCTCCTCGGTCCAGACGGCCGGATCAACCGTCAGCAGGAGGTCAATGTCCGCCGCTGCGAGGTCAAGGCCCGACAGGTCCAGGGATCCGGCGGTCGGAACCCAGCCGATCGGGGTTTCCCGGGCCGGTGCCCCTCCCGCCAGGCGCTCGAACACCCACTTCAGGACCCGGGAATTGTCGCCGAAGCCCGGCCAGACATAGCGGCCCGTGGAGTCCTTGCGGAACCAGTTCACGAAGTAGATGCGGGGCAGTTTCGAAGCGTCGGTCTTCTCGCCGATGGACAGCCAGTGACGGAAGTAATCACCCATGTTGTAGCCACAGAAGGGCAGCATGGCGAAGGGATCGCGCCTGAGCTCCCCGATCCGGTTCTCCGCCGCCGCCGTGCCCTCTGAGGCTACATTGGAGGCCAGGAAGACGCCGTGGGCCCAGTCGAAGGCTTCGGTCACGAGAGGCACGGCGCTGGCGCGGCGGCCGCCGAACAGAATGGCCGAGATCGGCACCCCCTTGGGGTCTTCCCACTCCGGGGCAATCACCGGGCACTGGCCCGCCGGAACGGTGAAGCGGGCATTGGGATGGGCAGCGGGCTCGCCGGAGCCCGGCGTCCAGGGCCGGCCCTTCCAGTCGGTCAGGTTGGCGGGCGGGATCTTGGTCAGGCCCTCCCACCAGACGTCACCGTCGTCGGTCAGGGCGACGTTGGTGAAGACGCAGTTGGCGTGCAGGGAGGCCACCGCATTGCGGTTGGTCTCGTTGCTGGTACCGGGCGCAACGCCGAAGAAACCCGCTTCGGGGTTGATGGCGTAGAGGCGGCCGTCGTCTCCGAACCGCATCCAGCAGATGTCGTCGCCGACGGTCTCGGCCTTCCAGCCCGCCAGGGTTGGCTGGAGCATGGCCATGTTAGTCTTGCCGCAGGCACTCGGGAAGGCGGCGGCAATGTAGCGGACCTCGTTCTCCGGAGAGGTCAGCTTCAGGATCAGCATGTGCTCGGCCAGCCAGCCTTCGTCCCGGGCCATGACCGAGGCGATGCGAAGGGCGAAGCACTTCTTCCCCAGGAGGGCGTTGCCGCCATAGCCAGAGCCGTAGGACCAGATCTCCCGGGTCTCGGGATAGTGGACGATGTACTTCTCGGGGTTGCAGGGCCAGGCGACGTCCGCCTGACCAGCTGCAAGGGGCGCACCGAGGGTGTGAACTGCGGGCACGAAGAAGCCATCGTCGCCCAGCTGGTCCAGCGCCGCCCGGCCCATGCGGGTCATCACCCGCATCGAGATGGCGACATAGGCGCTGTCCGTGATCTCGACGCCCAATTGGCTGATCTTGGAACCCAGGGGCCCCATGCTGAAGGGGCAGACATACATCGTGCGACCGGCCATACAGCCGTCGAACAGGCCCGCCATCTTGGCCCGCATCGCCACAGGGTCCGACCAGTTGTTCGTCGGCCCGGCGTCGATCTGGCGCTCGGAGCAAATGAAGGTCCGGCTTTCGACCCGCGCAACGTCGCTGGGATCGGAGGCTGCATAGAAGGAGTTCGGACGCTTGGCGGGATTCAGGCGCGTCAGTGTGCCCCTGCCCTCGAGTTCCCGGGTCAGGGCCTCCCACTCCGCATCCGATCCATCACACCAGTGGACACGCTCGGGCCGCGTCAGGGACGCGATCTCCTCGACCCAGGCGATCAGCCGGGCGTGGTGGGTGGGAGCGGGATGAAGGCCGGGGATCGCGGTCATCAGTTCAACGTCTCCGAGCCGTGGCGGCGGTTGGGGGAGTCGGTCGAGGCGGTAGGACTCGCGCCGTGGTAATAAACCTTCTGTGAAAAGGCGAGCGCTCCAGCGGGCGTGACGTCCAAAAAATGTCACTTAATCGGAAAGTGCTGGGGATAGTTCCTCAAGCTGCCGGATGGCACCGACGATATGATAGAGCGAGGTGGCGGGGGCATCCCCGGGCGCGAAGCCTCCGGTCGGTCCCTGGCGGTCCCGCCACAGTCCGCGAACCGGGGTCTCGAGATACCGAGCCAGGCCCGTCGCGGCCTGCAGGGCGTCTTCGGTTTCCCCCAGGGCCAGTGCGGATTTCAGGAACTCGGTCTGCGGCCAGAGGCGCGCCCAACCGTCCCGGATTGAGAGATCCTCCCACAGGGCGTTCACGGCGCAGGCCCGGCGGGGGTCCACGCCTTGCAGGCCCGCCGCGTGCAGGGCCCTGGCGGCCAGCTGGCCATCGGCCCGGCCCCGGGCGCGGCCCCAGCGGTCGAGCAGCCAGGCCCACTCGAACTGGTGGCCCGGCTCGACCAGCCTTCCGGCCTCCCCCCCAGCGCGCTGCCAGTCGGCGTCGAAGAACTCGGACAGGACCCCGCGGTGATCGATGAAGGCACCGAGGGCAAGGCCCGCGATCTCGTCAGACAGGTCTGCCCAGCCGCCATCGCCGCCCGCCTCCTCCCAGGCCAGGGCGGCCTCGAGAAGGTGCATGTGGGCATTGGCCTGGAAGGGCTGGTCGCCAGCCTCCCGGAAGCCGCCGCCAGGATGCCGAAGATTATCCAGGCCCTCGCGCATGCGCAGGGCAAGACCAAGGGCCATGTCTGCAGACTCGCCCGCCTGGACCAGGCTGGCCAGACCCAGCAGGGCGAAAGCCTGGTCGTAGACGAAGGGGGAGTCGTCCAGCGGCCTGCCGTCCAGCCCGACCAGGCTCCGGACCAGGCCGTCCGGCCTCAGGAAGGCGTCGGTCATTCCGGCTAAACCGTGGCGCACCGCCTCGCGCCAGGGTCCGTCCCAGCCCATCAGACCCGCCTGGGCGAAGCTGAAGATCATCCGGCCCTGCACCCGTCCGCGCCGGGGCGCAGGCCGCGGCCGGCCATCCTGGCCGATCGCCTCGACAAAGCCCCCGCGTTCCCGGTCCGCGCCCAGCGACCACCACACGGGCAGGGCCGCCGTCCTCAGCCAGAGGCCCAGGTCGGCTGTCGCCTGCTCAAGTCCGGGATAGCCTGCCGGGCCCCGGGCCTGGAGCCGCTCGACGGCCCGCTTCACCGCCTGGCTGTCGGCGAGGGGCGCAACGAGGATGCGAGCACCGTCAGCCACTACCGCCAGGCCCTGGACCCCGACCGCCACCACCTCGGCGCCGCCGGAAGCCCGGATATAGGCTCCGGAGACGCCCTCGGCCTCGACCCGACCCTCGATGTGACTGCCTGTCGCGTCCTTTTCCGAAAGGGCGTGGACGACATCCCAGGCACCTACATCCGACCAGGCGAAGTCCACTTCGGCGACCATGGCCCGGGCCGTCTTTTCCATGACCGCGTAGTCGATGGAGATCCGTGGGGCGGTCCGGAAAATCTCGCCCAGCAAGAGCCCTGTGGAGGACTCTGCCGCCGACTCCACAGCGGCCTCCGCCGCTTCCAGGACCTCGGGGGCGAGGCGTCCCAGTTCGTAGACCAGGGTGGTCGCCGGGACGATGAAGTTACCGCTGTTCCAAAGGCAGCCTTCGGCGATGAGGCTGGCTGCGCGGCTGGCGTCGGGCTTCTCGATGAAGGCCTCGACCATCCGCACGCTTTCACCCCGCCCAGGCCGGATATAGCCGTAGGCGGTCGAGGCGAAGGTCGGCTTCACCCCCAGGGTGACGATGCGGCCAGCCCGGGCGAAGGGGGCCGCGCGGACCACGGAGTCGCGGAAGGCCTCGGCATCCGGGACGTGATGGTCGGCGGCGAGGACGACCATGATCGCCTCTTCGTCCCGTCGCAGCAGCCGGATCGCCGCCGCCGCCATGGCCGGAGCGGAATCGCGGGGTTCGGGCTCAAGGATCACCTCGGCGTCGAGCCCGGCCTCGGCCAGCTGCTCGCGGATCAGGCCCCCGTGGTCAGCCCCGCCGATCACCAGGAGCGGCCCCAGGGGGGCGGCCCGGGCGGCGGTGTCCTGGAAGGCCGTGGGTCCGTCGCCGAACAGCCGGGCGAAGGGCTTGGGCCGTTCAGGCCGGGAGGCGGGCCAGAGGCGTACCCCGGAGCCGCCGCACATGATGACGGGATAGAGGCTCATCGGTCCGGGCTCAGGCCGGCTCGACCTCGCGGACATTCTCGATGCCCGCGGCCCGGAGGGCGGCAATCAGCTCTCCGACGGTGGCCGTCAGCTCGGCCTCGTCGCGGCTGCGCAGGACCAGGTTCGATCCATAGAGCCCCTCGGTGAAGAAGGGATAGCTGCCCAGGCTGAGGCTCGGATGGGCCTTGGCCACGGCCTCCAGGGGCGCGGCGATGGCGCCCTCTCCCGAGCCCTCAACGCGGACCGTGCGGGACAGGACCACCGCGCCCGAGCGAAGCCGAGGCCCGACGTCCTCCAGCATGCCGCGCATGATCTGGGGCACGCCGGCCAGGACAAAGACATTGCCGATGGTGAAGCCCGGCGGTCCCTGCACCGGGTTGTTGACCAGGGATCCGCCCACCGGCACCCGGGCCATGCGCCGCCGGGCGACATTCATCTGGTCGCCCCAGCGGGACTGCATCAAGGCCAGGATGTCGGGGTGCTCTTCCAGCGCCACGCCGAAGGCCGCCGCCACCGCGTCGGCGGTGATGTCGTCGTGAGTGGGCCCGATCCCGCCGGTGGTGATGACATAGTCGTAGCGGGCGCGCAGGGCGTTCAGGGCGTCAACGATCTCGTCCTGGATATCGGGCACGGTACGCGCCTCGCACAGGTCCACCCCGTGCACGCCCAGGTACCGGGCAATGTCCCTCAAATTGGTGTCCTGGGTACGGCCAGACAGGATCTCGTCACCGATGATCAGCACCGCCGCCGTCACCACATCGTCTCCGCCCGGGCTGCCCATACGTAAGTCTCCGTTTCCGGCGAACCTCTATCGGCTGGAGCCCCGCTTGCCTATACCCGCCTGATGGACTTCCCCGGCCACTTTCCCGCGCCTTCTGGTGATTCTGCGCGGACGCCACCATCCGCGCATCATCTTGCAGGCTCAGATCAACCTAGGGTCCTCGTAACGACTGGATGAAAAGCGCGGAGCAGGTCATGCTCCCAGTCCAGCCTTGCTTGGTTGCGTCCGCGATGCTATATTTTTTCTGCTTCGGCGATACGCTGCAACTCCAATCCGCATTTAGCGCGCGTTAGCTTGCTATTCGCTTCGAGTATCTTGGCGGTGACACTTCAAGAGACCTCTCAGTTGACGGCTCCGTATTGACGGAGCTGCAGTTTGCCGGAGCGCAGTAATGGAGCTTTGCGATGAAGCAGTATTTCAAAATGCCTTCTCTCAAAGACCTTACCGAGCGTTTCAGCTTCGCCCTAGTCGTCGTCAAGACGATCTCGGCGATGATCGATTTGTTCGGTAAGGTCG
>CAIWHQ010000133.1 GCA_903912465.1 uncultured Alphaproteobacteria bacterium
AAGCAGGCTGGGCCGTCCGGGATAGGCGAAGAAGGCGACAGGCTGGGTGGTGCCGGCAAAGACCATCAGGTCCGTCCCGGCCAGCTCCTCCAGGGCAGCCTCGCCGAAGTACTGCATGCGGGCCGGGGCAAAGACACCCGCGCCCCGGGGCTGGCGGGCCACGAAGGTGTCAGCCATGACGCGCACGCCGGCCGCCTGCAGCCGGGCGGCCTGGACCAGCCCAGCGGCCAGGCAGGCGCCGCCGCCGATCAGCACAACCGGCGCAGAGGCGGACCGGATCGCCCGGGCGGCGGCCTCGACGGCCGCTCCATCCGGCGCGTTCGGGCCCGGGCGCGAGGCGGGGGCGAAGGTCGTCGACGTCTCCGTCCAGGCCGCGTCCGCCGGGAGGATCAGGCTGACGGGCCCAGCGGGCGGGCCATGGCTGGCCGTGATGGCCTCTGCAGTGACAGCGGCCACGGTATCCGCGCTGTCGGCCGACTTCACCCAGAGGGAATTGGCCGCAACGATGGACGGGATGTCCGAGTTCAACGGGGCGTCGTACTGGCGGTGATAGGTGGCGTGGTCCCCGACCACATTGACGAGGGGCGTGTAGGCCCGGCGGGCATTGTGCAGATTGGCCAGGCCATTTCCGTAGCCAGGCCCCAGGTGCAGCAGGGTGCAGGCGGGGGTCCCCGTCATCCGGCCATAGCCGTCGGCAGCGCCGGTGGCCACGCCTTCGAACAGGCACAGGACCGGACGCATGGCCGGCTGGCCGTCCAGGGCGCTGACGAACTGCATTTCACTGGTACCGGGATTGGCGAAGCAGGCGGTCACGCCGTTCTCCACCAGGGTGCGCATCAGGGCGTCGGCGCCGTTCATGTGGTCTGGGCCTCCCCGCCCGTGCCGGCCCTTCGGGTCAGGCCGTCTCGAAAACCATGACGCCAGGGTCCGGCGCTTTCGCAAACATCCGCCCGATGAAGGCCGCCCGCAAGGCCCGCGCCACCGGCTGGGCGATGTAGCCCTTGTCAGTGATCTCCCCGGCGTTGGCGTCGGGGCCGTCCGGCAGGACCAGGGCCCGGGCCACCCGCCCCGCACCGCCCCCACCCCGGGCGTTGTGAGCGCTGACCGCGGCGCGCACGGCCTCTGCCACCGCCTCCAGGGGGTGGCCGGGACGGGGATAGAAGAGCAGGCCCACGCCGGCCTCGCCCTCGCCGCAGACGATGGCGTCGGTGACCGCGTCGCCCACGGCACCGATCACGGCGATCCGCAGCTCGCCCACGTTGACGAATGTGCCGCTGGCCAGCTTGAAGTTCTCCGAGAGCCGGCCGTCGAAGGCCAGGCCTTTCCGGATGTCGTCGGGGTCCACCAGCCGGGCGGCGTCGCCCAGGCGATAGAAGCCATCCTCATCGAAGCTGGCCGCCGACAGCTCGGGCTGGCCCAGATAGCCGGGGGTGACCTGTGGGCCCTTGACCCGGAACTCCAGCTTGCCGGTCATGGGCGCCAGCTTAACCGTCGTGCCCGGCAGGGGCAGGCCCATCATCCCCATGCGGGTGTTGGGCCAGTGGACATTGGACGCCGTCGGGCCGGTCTCGGTAGCCCCGTAGCCCGAGGAGAAGCTGATCCGCTCGCCCACTGTGCGCACCGCCACCGCCTGGATGCGGTCGCAGATCTCCTGGCCGAGGTTAGCGCCGCCGTACTGCATCAGCCGCACGCGGGAGAAGAAGTTGCGGGCCAGGTCCGCATCGGCCTCGAGCTCACCGGCGAACATCATCCAGCCCGCTGGGACCATGTTGTGGTAGGTCGGTGCCACCTCGCGAAGGTTGCGCACCGTATCCCCGAACCGGCCCTCCACCGGCTGGCCAGCGTCGATGTAGAGGGTCCCGCCCCGGTGCAGGACCATGTGCAGGATGGCGTTGGCGCCCAGGCTGTGGCTCCAGGGCGCGGCGTTGACCACCACCGGCGGGTCCGGGTCGGCGAAGCAGGCGGCCACTTGGGCGGCATTGGCGGACATCCGCGCCTGGAGGTTGATCACCGCCTTGGGACGGCCGGTCGAGCCGGAGGTCAGGAGGTATTTGGCGTGGTCCTCGGGCCGGGCCGAAGGGGCGGCAGGCGAGGCGCGCTCCAGGTCCGCCAGGGGGATGTCGCCGGGCCGGGGGTTGCGGCCGGCGATCACCGGCAGGCCGGCCAGGAAGGGCGCCGCCAGGGCCTCGCCGAACACGGCGGCATCCTCGGTGTAGATGGCTGAGGGGTTGAGGGTCTCCACCGCCTGGGCCAGCCGGGAGAGGTTGGCGCCGGGCAGTCCATACTGGGGAGAGACCGGAGCGACGGGCATGCCCTGACTCATGGCCGCGTACTTGATGAGGGCGTGGTCGATCCCGTTGCGGGCCAGGATCAGCAGGGGCCGGGGTCCCCCGATCCCCCGGTCACGCAGGCCGCCCGCCAGGACGGCGACACGCCCTGCGGCCTCGCTGTAGCTGACCTCGCGCCAGCCCTCTGCGGACCGCTCGGCCAGCCAGGTCCGGGAAGGCGCCCGAGCAGCCCAGTGCACCAGGGGCTCAGCGACCGTACCGAAGTCCCCGTCGAGCGGGGTGGGATTGAACAGGATCCGGGTCCCGTCGGACCGTACCTCCACCTCAAGCCGGGCGGGGGCGTAGCGGGGATCACGAATGGGGGCCTGGGCGATATCCATGGCGCTCTGGATGGACGGCCCGGCCGCCGACTGCAAGCGAAAGCCGCCCGTTCAGGACAGGAGCGGGACGGACCCGGCCAGCAGGTCCGCCCCGCCCTGGATCACGCAGACTGGGTCGTGTCGGGCAGGCCGAGAATGCGCTTGGAGATGATGTTGTTCTGCACCTCCGAAGACCCGCCGTAGATCGACATGGCCCGGCCCGAGAGCCAGCCGCGCACGGCCTCGATCTCCTGACCGGTGAAGGCCTCGCCATCCCAGCCCAGGCCCTGGTGGCCCATGATCTCCAGCACCATCTCCTGCCGGGACTGGGCCACGTTGGTGGCCGAGTTCTTGAGCACGGAGGCGGCGTTGGTGGCGCCCGAGGCACCCTTGGCCTCGGCCGCGGCGCGGGCGAGGGTCAGGCTGTGGACCCGGGCGTCCATGATGTGGCGGATCATGCGGGTGCGCAGGTCGCCATCGGCGATTCGGCCCCGACCATCCTCGCCCACGTACTTGCGGGCGATTTCCTCCAGCGGGGTGGCGCGGCCGCCCATGGAGACGCCGGTCTGGCTGGCGCGCTCGTGCTGGAGCAGGCGTTTGCCCACCGACCAGCCTTCGTTGAGCTTGCCCAGCAGGGCGTCCTTCGGCGCGACGGCGTCGGTAAAGAAGGTCTCGCAGAAGGGCGAGGCGCCGGCGATGAGCTTGATCGGCCGGGTCTCGATGGCGGGCTGGCGCATGTTGATCAGCAGGAAGCTGATGCCGTCATGCTTCTTGGCGGTGGGATCGGTTCGGACCAGGGCCCCGCACCAGGCGGAGTACTGGGCACCCGAGGTCCAGATCTTCTGGCCGTTGATCAGCCAGTGGTCGCCCTTGTCCTCGCAGCGGGTCTGCAGAGAGGCCAGGTCCGAGCCGGCGTTGGGTTCGGAATAGCCCACGCACCATTGAACCTCGCCGCGAACGATGGGCGGGATGTGGGTCTTCTTCTGCTCTTCAGTGCCGTAGTCCAGGATGGTCGGCCCGATCATGGTGATCCCCATGCCGAAGACCATCGGATTGTAGGCACCGATCCTGGCCATCTCCTGCGACAGGACGCGGCCCTGGTGAGGGGTGAGCCCGCCGCCGCCGTATTCCGCCGGCCAGGTCGGGGCGGCCCAGCGCTTGTCGGCCATGCGCTCCTTCCAGAGCTTCATGTCGCCTTCAGGCCCGGGGCCCTCCATTGAGGCGAGGGCCGCGCCGGCCTGCCCCTTCAGGGACTCGGGAAAATTCGCCTCAAGCCAGCTGCGGGCTTCCTTCCGGAAGGCCTCGAGTTCAACGTCGCCGCCGAAATCCGCCATGGTCCTGTCTCCGTCGGCGCCGGGAATACGGCGCACATTTGCCTAAGCTTACCCTGCCGGTCCGAGGGGGCAAGACCTGCCGCCGCGTCAGGCCGTCTCAGGGAATTGATCCGGCCTGTCCCAGGCGACTAGGCTAAGCCCCCAAGGGGACGGAGAGGACCGCATGACGACGCCGCAAGGACGCTCTCTCCTGACCGATGGGGACGAGACCAGCTTCTTGGGTCGCCTCCTGTCCCTCGCCCGCCGCATGGCCCTGGAGGAAGGCTCAGCCGCTCTCTCCACAGTCCGCCTGGCGCGGGACGCGGGCGTTCCGAAAGTGACCGTGGAAAAGCGGTTCCGCAACCGGGCTGACCTTCTCGCCGCCCTCCAGGCCGACATCCTGGGTGAGGCCGCCGAGTCGCTGGTGGACGCCCTCGGCGGCATGTCCCCGCTCCGGCCCCAGGCCCTGGAGACCCTCTGCCGCCTGTGGGTCGCCCACTGGCTGGACCGTCCGGCCCTGTTCCGGGTAGCCTTCCCCGAGGGCGCGGCACCGCCGCGGATCGGGCCCCGGGACGCCCTGGCACCGCTCGCCATCTATTTCACGGAGGGGTTCGACGGGACGGAAGACGGGGCGCGGGCCGACCTGCTGCTCTGCGCCCTGCATGGGATCATCTTGTCCCAGCTCGGACCGCGCCCGGGTGACTGGACCGAACCCGGCGACCTGGTCGCCCTGGCCATTTCAACCGCCCGAAAGTGACGTCCACTCTTTACAGGCTGGCCAACCGGTTGTTCAAATTCACTCCACGGAGCCCTCAGGGCCTGGAGGAAGCGTCATGATCCCCGTTGAATTCACGCCTGAGGCCATCGAGGCAGCCTCACAGGACGCCGTCCTCCCCTATCGGGATTTTCTCCGCTCGGGCGAGCCCTATGCCTCGATCGCCAGGCACAATCCCTGGACGAAGGTTCCTTCGGTCCGGTCGGAGCTGGAGTGGGGCAAGGGCTGGTACTACGACACCACCGTGGCGCGGAAGCACCCGGACTGGCGCGACCTGCCCCTGCCCCGGCCGACCCGGGACATGGAACAGCTCCGGAGCGACCTCTACGCCTGGGGTTTCTGCCTGGTCGCCGACGCCCTCTCCGCCGACCAGTGCGCCCGTCTGCGTGAGCGGGTGGTGGACCAGGCCGCCGCTGAACGCGACCTGGGCGTGGCCTACCTGAGCCCGGCCCAGCAGCACGTCTGGTCCCTGATCAACAAGGGAGAGATCTTCCGGCTCTGCCTCGAGCTCGACCCGGAGGTCGTCCAGGGCGGGCAGATGATCGAGCGCCTGATCGACGAATTCATGGGGCCCGGCTGGCAGCACTACAGCTTCCTGTCGAACATCTCCTATCCGGGCTGCCATCCGCAGGGCCTGCACCGGGACCAGTCCTTCCCCGCCCCCTACGACCTTGGCGGCGCACCGGCCCTGGTGAACACCGTCTACTACCTGCAGGACGTGGACGAGGTGAATGGCGGCACCCTGGTGATCCCCGGCTCTCACCGCAGCAACGGGACGGGCGGCGAGACCTATGGCGCCCTGCCCCGGCCCGTGAACCTGGAGGCCCCCGCCGGCACGATCATGCTGATGGACGGGCGCACCCTGCACGCCGGCGCGGTCAATCGCTCCGATCGGTTGCGGTACATCCTGACCAACTCGGTGGTCCGCCCCTGGGTGCGCCAGCAGGAGGCCTTCCTGCTCAGCGTCCGGCCCGAGGTGCTGGCGAAGGCCTCGGACAAGCTGCTCTACCGGCTTGGCTATTCAGCCCATTCCAGCAACAGCATGGTCGAGGGCTATGGCTATTTCGGCAGCGGCCGGGCGGGGGATCCGAACGGTGCCATCGTCCACGCGCGCCGGGCCATGGACAGGGGCGAGTACGCCTGGATGGGCGAGCTAGCCCGGGGCCGGTCCACAGCCGCCGATGTCATCGGCCTGGGCCTCACCCGCATCCAGAGCGAGAACGAACCCGCCCGGGCCGAGAGCTACGCCGCCGCCGTCAGCAAGATCACAACCCTCTAGCGGACGAACCGGGGGTCAAAACCCCCTCAGCAGACCCCCTCCGGCCCGCTGCGCGGGCCACCTTCCCCTTGGGCGCTAATTGCTCCCCATCAGGGGGAGCTGTCGGCAAAGCCGTCTGAGGGGGTCAACGGCCTTGCCGGAGACCTACGGCTTCGACTCGGCGTCCAGCTGGGCCGCTATGGCGGCGATCAGGGCGTCCTGCCGGGCCGAGCGGGCCGGGTTGGTAGCCTCGGGCCAGGCGCTGGACACCACCACCACCAGCTTCCGCGCCGGGTCCACGTGCAGTCTCTGGCCAAAGATGCCCAGGCCGTTGAACACGCCGCCCGGCTCGGTCCACCACTGGTAGCCATAGCCAAAGCGGTCGTCCGTCGGTGCCTGCTGGCGGGTGGCCTCGGCGATCCAGTCCCTGGGCAGGACTGCGCCGGCCGAGCCGATACCGCCCGTGCGCAGGAACTCACCCACCCGGCCGTAGTCGCGCAGGGTCATGGACAGGCAGCAACCGCCGGCCTCCTGGCCACGCTCATCGATCATCCAGATGGCATCCTGCTCCATGCCATAGGGCTTCCAGATCTTCTCGGAGAGATAGGCCGAGAGGGACTTGCCGGTGGCAGAGGTTACCAGCACGCCGATCAGGTTGGTCTCACCGGTCTTGTAGACCCACTTCGTGCCCGGAGCGGCCTCGCGCGGCAACTTGCGCATGTAGCTGACGGTGGAGTCGAGGTCCGGGTCGGCCGGGGTCGAGAACAGCAGGGCTACGTCGCTGTTGGGGTCGGTATAGTCCTCGTTCCACTTCACGCCCGAGGTCATGGTCAGGAGCTGGCGGACGCTGACCTGGTCGTAGGCGCTGCCGCGCAGGCCGGGGATGTAGCGGGTGACCTTGTCGTCGAGGCTCTTGATGTCGCCGTCCTTCACCGCCGCGCCGACCAGGGTGGAGGTGACCGACTTGGCCACCGAGAAGGAGGTCCAGCGGCCGTTCGGGCCATAGCCCAGGCCGTAGCTTTCCAGGCGCACCTTGCCGTCCTGGAGGACGAGGATCCCTGCGGTCTTCTCCGAGGCCATGAAGGCGGAGAGGTCGAAGGGCTGGCCGCCGACCTGCGCCACCTTCAGGGGCGCGCCGGCCGGGAGGGCATGAACGCGCTCGCCCCGCGCCGCCGTGCTGACCGGGAACTGGGCCTCCATCTTGGGGAAGCCCGCCTCCTTCTGGGCCTGGGACCAGAAGAGGACGGACGCCGGCGCCGGCGGCTTGTCGGCCGCAAGGGCGACGGACGGAAGGCCGGCGAGGGCCAGGGCGGCGGCGAGAAGGAGGCTGCGCATCGAAGGGCTCCGAACGGACGGGGTCTGACTCAGGGCTATCCCCCGGTCAGGGCGCCGGCAAGGGAAACGCGGCAGGGCTGGGTTCGGATGTAAAATGTTCTTGTTTTGTTTTTGTCGATCGGAGCAATCCGGTGAAGACTGCGTCGCCCTGACCTAGAGGACCCCGATGCCAAACAGACCTTCTTCCAGCCGTTCCGACGCCCGGGACGGCATCGCCGACTGGATGCGCCAACGCAGCGAGGCGGTCGCCGCCAGGATGACACCCCAGGCCCGCGCCCTGGGGCATGAAGTCTTCCGGGCCGCGATCCGGACCGGAACCGCCATCCCCCTGGCCACACCCATGGCGGTGGCCCTGGCGGGTGCCCAGACCTTGATGCGCGACCGTCGACAGGCGCCCTCTCCCGCAGCCCGTCCCCAGAAGGCTGCAGTTCCACTGCGGCGCGCAGCACCGCCGCAGCACAAACCGACGACGGAAACGGACACCCGACGACCCGCCCAGCCCCTGGTCTCCAGCCTGGCCGCCGGGGCCAGGGGGGCCAGCGACGCCTTAACCTTCGGCCTGGGAGATCATCTGGGCGCGGGGCTTTCCGCCGCCGGGGGGATGATCCACGGGCGTGACTTCGTGAGCAGTTACCAGGACGGGATGGCGTCGGCCCGAGCTCAGGATGCGGAGGACTGGAGGCTGCACCCCTATGCCCGTGTCGCCGGCGGGGTTGCAGGAACCGGCGCCAGCCTGCTGGTCGCCTCGCCCCTGGCCCTGGGCCGGGCCGCAGCCGGAGGTGCCCGAATGGTGGCCCTGGCAGATGTCTCTCGACTGAAGGGGGCGGCGGGCCTGGTGGGCCGGGAGGTCGCCGGGCTGACCGGCCTCGGCGCCTTGAATGGCGCGGCCGGTCAGGCCGTGACGGATCATGTCCTGGGCCGGACCAGTTCTCTCTCCGATTATGCGGGCGCAGCTTTGGGGGGCGGGACGACGACCGCGGCCCTGCTCGCGACCCGTCGCCCGCAGGCGTCGGCCGCCCTGGGCGGCGCGACCACATCCGTGGCCCAGGACCTCCTCGGCGGGCGGCCCCTGTCGGTCGACGAGGCCCTCCAGTCGGCGGCGCTCAGCGGAGCGACCAGCGGCCTTGTCGGCCCCGTGGTAGCGACCCGCGTCAACACCCTGCGGCCCTCCGAGAAAGGAAAACTGGGCGAAAGGCTGTCTGAGGGACGTTCGCACCTGCGCGGTGACGCGCCCCGTGAGGGCGCCAAGCCCCGGGTCCCCATCGGCGGTGGAAAGGTGGCGATTCCTGATCACCAGACCGCCTCAGGCCTTTACGTGGAGGCCAAGTTCGGACCCAGCGCCGACCTCTCCAAAAACCAGAAGAAGGCGTTTTCGATGGACCCGGACGGATTTCGGCTGGACCATATCCTGCCTCAGGACGTGGGCGCTGCGGCCGCCGCAATGGCGTCCAATTCCGTCATGACGGCGCCACGACCCGTGGCGAAGAAGGAAGGGTCATCGACGAAGACCAAGAGGAAGAGGAACTAACGCATGGGTATCGTAGCGAATTGCCTGGCCGTCCGGGCCCAGGAGGGCGACACGCTTCTGGGGCAGGTCGGCGCCGTCCGGACCGGACAGACCGGGGACTGGAGCGAGGCGGTCTATGCCGGAAAGACCTTCGGGAGCGGCTGGTACGTGCTGGTCATCCAGGGTCGACGATTTGATCCGGACCATGACCTCGCCCCCCTGGCCGCCGGCCGTGAGATCCTTCACCTCTATGTGGATGACGTGGTCATGCACAGCTCGGCCGTCCTCATGAAGGATGGCAAGGTCGTCTGGCGGGTCACTTCGGATGCCGACGAGGGCTATTCCGAAGACGGACAACCCCCCGAGGGCCTGCCCGAGATCCTGGCAGACCTGAGGCGGCAGCAGGATGAACAGGACCCTGACGACCCTGCAACTGACTACATCTTCGACGCCCCGATCGAGGCCGCTGGCCTCGTCACCGGATTCCGTGGCCTGGCGGACACCCACGATCCGGCCCTGGGCGCGGGCTTTGAGCTCCTGGAGCCGCCGGCCCGGCCCGGTCTCCTCGCCAGCCTCGGCCAGATCTTCGGGTTCGGCCGGAAGGGCTGACGCCCGCAGGCTAAAGCCGGTTGTGTGTCCCGTCGCAGAGCGGGGCGCCGGCGGTCTGCTTACAGGCGCAGAAATAGACGGTGCGGCTCTCCGGGGCTTCCCACTTCTGGGGCAGGAAGTCCGTGCCCTCGCGCAGGTGGGCACCGTCGCAGAAGGGCTGGTTCTTCGACTGGCCGCAGGTGCACCAGAAATAGGCCTTGCCGGCCACGACCTCGACCGGCATCGGCGCCTTGCCCGCCACGACTGCTTTCCTGTCTGTCATCCTGGTTCTCCTGTCAGGGTGCCCGTCAGGGCCATGGGGATTTAGGGTAGCCGCTTCACCCACGGCCCGGAAGCCCTCCCCGCTCAGCGTCGGGTGGATCAGGAAGGCTTGGCGGGCTTGGCCGGCGTCTTGGCCACATCTGCCGCCTTTGCGGCCTCGGCGGCCTTGGCTGCAGCCTCGGCCTCTTCCGCCCGGGCGCCCGCCAGGATTCCAGGAAGGGCGTAGTTCCCCTCATGGCAGGCGTATTCGTAGATTTCGCCGTTCAGGGCTGAGAACTCGTACTCACCGCCCCAGGGGGCGTCCCACAGGGTGGGGTCATCGATCTGGAAGCCGTAGTGGATCCGGTCCTTGGCGACACGGGTGAAGCGCTCGGTGACCCTCAGGTTCTCCCAGGACCCGCGATAGGCCTGGCGCATGGGGATGTTGGTGGTCTCGACCACCAGGGTGTCGCCGTCCCAGCGACCGATGGAGTCCCCCATCCAGGGACGGATGCCGTCGGTGCGGTGGGTCCCGTTCAGGCGGATCATGCGCACGTCGTGCACCATCTCCACCACGATGGCCACGGTATCGGGGCCCTGAACGAACTTGTAGTTGTTGTTGTAGAAACCGTTGGGGAACATGGGCGGTCCGGCGTTTCGGCCGAACGACATAATGCAGCGCTCTCCCAGGGCCCGGGTCTCGGGATTGTCGGCGGAGTTACGGTACATGGCCGCATTGAAGCCCGCCGGGGCCGGGGCACCGGCCTTGCGCTTGGGTGCCTGGCCATCCGGCGTGGTCAGAAACGAAGTCCGCGGCTCTCCCCGGACCCGCATGACGGTGGAACCCGGCTCCAGCCAGCCCCGGTCATAGCCACCAACGACGCCGCCGGCGGCGGCGTATTCGGGCCGGGTACCGGCCTTGATCTCGCCGCCGACCTTGGGCGCCCCAAGGTTGGGATCGATGCTCGCATTGCCCTGTTCGACCTCGTTTGTGACCTGGGTCTCAAGCTTTTCCACCTCGGCTTCGGTGAAGGTGGCGCGGGTCCCCAGGCCTGGGGAGCGGGTCTCTGGCGTCAGGGTGGCGTTGCTCCAGTTTCCGGAGAGATCGGGCTGGCCATACATATTGCGCGGTGCCTTGAAGGGCGGTGCGGCAAGGGCGGGCGCGGCGCCAAGGGCCAGGACGAGCGCGATCAGGGCGGGCTTGGACATGCATCCTCCGGGGGAACTGGCCGGCTGGAGCGGCCTTGGGCCAAGTCTAGGGGTGCCGGCGCCCGGGGGCAATCCGCTGCAGGCGCGGGAGACCCCGCTTCAGCGTCCTTCCGGCCGGCTGCTGAGGAAGTCCGAGGCGCTGAACCCCTCAGGTGCCGCCACCTCTGCGATCGGGTCGTCCCGGTCGTCAAATTCCAGCCTGAGGGCCCGGGTCATGATGGCGTGCATGCCATAGAGGGTGGTGATGTAGGTGAACTCCAGGATCTCCTCGTCGCCCCAAAAGGCGCGCAGGGCCTCAAACACCTCCGGAGGCGTCCGCCCCGAGCCCGTGGTCAGGCAGTCGGCGTAGGCCAGCACGGCCCGCTCGCGCGCATCAAAGACGTCAGAGAGGGTCCAGGCAGGGATTGCGGCGATCTTTTCTTCCGACACGCCCAGGCCCCGCAGGGACTTGCAGTGCTGGGAAAAGACGAACTGGCTGCCGTGCGCCCAGCCCGCCCGGGTCTGGCCCAGCTCACGCAGGACCGGGTCGATCTTCCGGTCCGGATGCCGGTAGACGCCGAACCCCTCCACTGCATGGCGAAAGATATCGGGGGCCAGGGCGAAGACGGTCCACCAGTCGCCGGGCGTACCGGTGGCGGTTCCCGGCTCGGCCACCGGGTCCCGGCCCGGGCCGAACAGCAGGTCGTAATAGCGATGGATGAGGTCCGAGTTGACCTCAGCGCGGGAAACCTGCCGCAGGACGGGCATGGCTCAGCCCCCCGTACGGGCGGTCTGGATGGGGGCGCCGCCGGCGTCCAGCACAAGACCCTCGCTACGGCCCCCGTCCGCCGTGGCCGCCTCGTGCTCGACGTCCGCCGGGCCCATAGGCCGGGTCCAGGCGGCGAACTCCAGGCAGACCCCGTCGGGATCGAAGAAATAGACCGACCGCACGAAGACTTCGTCGGTCACCTCGGCGCTGATCTGGAAGGCCGAGTTGTCGTGGTTGAAGACCGGCGAGACCTCGATCCCCTTGGCCTTGAGCCGATCGACATAGGCGTCGAACTTCTCGACCGGCACGTTGAAGGCCAGGTGGTTCATGGAGCCGTGGGCGGTGACCAGCCCACCCTCGTGCGGCAGGGTCCGGGGCGAGGAGACACCGGGCGCATTCGCCGGGGCGTCCGGGAACCAGAAGAAGGCCAGGGAATCGCCGTTGCCGATGTCAAAGAAGAAGTGCTGGCCAGACTTCATGGGCAGCTCGATCGTCTTGACCAGGGGCATGCCCAGAATGTCTCGGTAGAATTCCACCGTGCGGGCCATGTCCCGGCAGACCAGGGC
>CAIWHQ010000134.1 GCA_903912465.1 uncultured Alphaproteobacteria bacterium
CTCAAGGCCAGGGGCAAACCGCCCAAGGTCGTCACCGTCGCCGTCATGCGTAAGCTCATCGAAGCCGCCAACCTCGTCCTCCAAAGAGGCCAGCCCTGGGTCAAAGTCATGACTGCATGAAACATGGTTGCTCAGTCGGCTTCGCCGACAGCTCCCCCTTGGGGGAGCAATTGGGCCCTAATTCCTCCCCCCAGGGGGAGGTGGCCCAGGGCGAATGCCCCGGGACGGAGGGGGTCAACTGAGGCGAGGGAATCTCTCCCCGCCGCCCGCCAAGCCGTCCCTAGCGGCCCCCGAAGCTCCGCACCGCCGCGATCACCTGGTCCTGGACGTCGGGCTCCAGGTAGGGGTGCATGGGCAGGCTCAGCACCTGGCTGGCCAGGGCGTCGGTCACGGGCAGGCCGCCCGGCGCGGGATAGCCGCTGTAGACCGCCTGCTGATGGATGGGGATGGGATAGTAGACCGCCGTCGGGATCCCGGCAGCCTTCAGGTGGGCGGCCAGGCCGTCGCGGTCGGCGCACTTCACGGTGTACTGGGCCCAGACGCTGCGGCCGCCAGGGATGACCACAGGGGTCTCGACCAGGCCCTTCAGGCCCTCGGCATAGCGGTCGGCCACCCGGTTTCGGGCCTCGATCTCGTCGGCGAAAATGGTCAGCTTCTGCAGGAGTATGGCGGCCTGGAGGGTGTCCATCCGGCTGTTCATGCCCACCCGCATGTTCAGGTACTTGGGGTCGTGCTCGAAGGTCCGGCCCTCGATGTCGGACTTCACCGCCTGGCCGTGCACCCTCAGGCTGACCAGCAGGTCGTGGAGGCGCGCGTCCTTGCTCAGCACCGCCCCGCCGTCGCCATAGGCACCCAGGGGCTTGGCCGGGAAGAAGGAGGTGGTGGCGACGTCCGCCCAGTGGATGGGGTGATGGCCGTCCAGTGTGCAGCCAAAGCCCTGGGCGGAGTCGGCGATCAGCTTCAGGCCGTGCCGGCGGGCGATGTCGGCCAGGGCCGGATAGTCCGCGGGCTGGCCGAACAGGCAGACCGCCATGATCGCACGGGGGGTCAGGACGCCCTCGGCCTTCACGGCCTGGATGGCCGCCTCCAGGCGTTCCGGGTCGAGGGTGAAGGTGTCGGGGCGGACGTCGACGAAAACCGGCGAGGCGCCGACCAGGGGCATGACCTCAGCGGTCGCGGCGAAGCTGAAGGACGGGCAGAAGACCGCGTCTCCCGGCCCGATCCCCCAGGCCATCAAGGGCAGCTGCAGGGCCTCCGTGCCCGAACCACAGGACAGGACGAAGGGCGCCTGGCCAAAGTCGCCCAGGGCCTTTTCCAGCTCGGCGATCTCGGGACCCATGATCCAGGCGCCCGAGCGGACGACCTTGAGAATGGCGTCCTCGAGGGGCTGGCCCAGCCGCTGGCGCTGGGCCTGGAGGTCGATGAAGGGAATCGGCATGAGCACCCCGAATGGAAACCGGCGGCCGCTTCTTAAGGGCGCCCGCCCGCAATCTCCAGACACGCTTGTTTTCGCATCGTTTCGGCTGGGGCCGCCATGCCTGACGCAAGATCAAGCCAAAGAGGACACTGATTACAATTGCAGTTCCTGAGAAGCCCTCTAGCGAAATTGGCAGATCTCCTCCAGAACAGTTGCAGCCGGTGGAGAATCTCTAAGTGAAATCGCTCTTCAAATGGGTCTTCGGAAAGGCCCTTCTCTACATTGCGTTGGTCTTGGCCGTGATCTTCGCGACCCTGATAATGCCAACAGTCCTGAACCGATTGGGGCAGGATGGTCTGGCTCTGGAGTTGATGTCGCCGCAGGCTCTGGCCGAGCAGTTCACAAAAGACAGGGGCGCCGCTCTGGCGAGGGCGGAAAATCTCCAGGCTGAAATCGCCAAGGCTCCTGCGGCAGAGGTAACGCGTCGTCTCCCGGTTGCGCGCGCCGAACTCTCAGGCCTGAACCAGCAGTTACAGGCCCCTCTGGGCGTTCTCGCGGCCTTCAGTCCACGGGAAATTCTTGCCCGTAAGGGCCTTGAACTGAAACGCGCGACCTTGGAGGGCGAGATCCTTCTGCTGGAAGCGGCCTCGAGGCGGAACCTGCAGGCCGAGGTCCTTCTGGCCGCGCAGAAGCTTCCCACTCAGCCGATCAAGAACTCCGCGAGCGCCTGCCAAGAGGCGATTAAGGACCTGAGGACGTTCCTGGCGCGGATCGAGCTGGAAAAGGTCGCTCGGAACCTCGTGTTCGATGAAGAGGCGGACCTTCAGAAGGAGGCCAAGCGCCGTTGCGATTCCTATCTTGAGGTCGCCAAAGCCCAGAAAGTCGCGGTCGACCAAGTGCGGCAGGCTGCACTGGCACTTAAGTCCGCCAACGCCGCCTACAGCAGCGCCGCTGACCAGGCGAAGTCCCTTGCCGCAGGGGTGACTCTCAATCCCACTCGGACCTACGGCAGCACTCTCGTCACAGCCGCCTTCCTGCTCGCGGTGATTGTCGCCACTCCCTTCCTGATCCGACTCTTGTTCTATTTCGTCCTGGCGCCGTTCGCGCAGCTGTGGCCGTCTATCCGCCTGCGCATTCGCTCGGACCTCGCACCTCCCACCCTGGTTCAGGCCTCTGCGACTTCGGCCCCGATCACCCTGCAGGCGGGCGAGGCCTTGCTTGTGCGTCAGGGCTACCTTCAATCCACCTCGACCCAAGGTGCGAAGCGCACCCAGGCGCTTCTGGACGGGCGGCATCCCTTGAGCAGCCTGGCCAGCGGCCTTTCCTTTCTCACCCGGATCGTCGGCGAAGGTGAGACCACCACGGTTTCCGCGGTCCATGATCCCCTCGCCGAGGTCGCCGTACTCCGTCTTGAAGAGGGCGGTGCCTGCGTGCTGCATCCCCGCGCTCTTGTGGCGGTCGTCCAGCCCGCCGACCGACCGTTGCGGATCACCAGCCACTGGCGCCTGTTCTCGCTGCACGCCTGGCTGACCCTGCAGCTTCGGTACCTCGTGTTCCATGGCCCCTGTCGGCTGGTCTTGAAGGGCGGGAGGGGCATCCGGGTAGAGGGCGCGGAGTCGGGCCGGCTCTTCGGCCCGGACCAGCTTGTCGGCTTCAGCCTCGACCTCGCCTACACTGTCGCGCGAACCGAGACATTCTGGCCTTACTTCCTTGGCCGTGAAGCCCTGTTCAAGGACCGCGTGGACGCCGGCGGCGGAGTGCTGATCCTCGAAGAGGCGCCTATGGGCGGTGCCCGGAACGGCTCCCGAAAGGGCCTTGAGGGCGCCTTCGACGTGTTTCTCAAGGCCTTTGGGGTCTAGGTCCCGGGGGCGCGCCACCCCCCGGCTCAGATCTGCTTGGCGCGGCCTTCCCAGTAGGGGGCGCGGACCTTGTTGCGCTGGATCTTGCCCGCCGCCGACCGGGGCAGGTCGGTGACGAAGTCGAGGCTGCGGGGGACCTTGAACGAAGGCAGGCTGCGCCGGCCGAAGTCGAGGATCTCCTGGGCCAGGGCGTCGGAGGGCGCGTAGCCGGGCTTCAGCAGGATCACCGCCTTCACCTGCTCGCCCCACTCGTCATGGGGGATTCCCACCGTGGCGGAGTCGGCGACGGCGTCGTGCTTGATCAGCTCGTTGTCGACCTCCTGCGGGTAGATGTTCACCCCGCCGGAGATGATGGTCTCGGCGCTGCGGCCGGTGAGGAACAGGTAGTCGTCCTCATCGAAATAGCCGACGTCGCCCATGGTGAAGAAGCCGTCCACCCGGCTGGCATTGGTCTTGGCCTCGTCCTTGTAATAGGTGAAGCCGCCGCCCGGGGGCAGCTGGTGGTAAATGCCGCCAGACTGGCCGTTGGGCATGTCCTTGCCGCTCTCATCGAGGATCCGGACCTGCAGGAGGGCCGGGCGCTTGCCGACGCTGCCCGGCTTCCTGAGCCACTCGTGGGAGTCGATGGTGAAGCCCGCGCCGCCTTCGGACCCCGCGTAGTACTCGGACAGGATCGGCCCGAACCACTCGATCATGGCGTGCTTGACCTCGGGCGGGCAGGGCGCCGCGCCATGGACAATGTACTGCACGTGGTCGACCGGGTAGCGCGCCTTGACCTCTGCCGGGAGGGCGAGGAGGCGCTGGAACATGATCGGCACCAGGTGAAGGTGGGTCACCTTCAGGTCGTGGATCGACTTGAGGACATGCTCGGAGTCCCACTTGTCGATGAAGACGAGGGGCGCGCCGGCGCCCATGGCGGCGCGGACGTCAAAGGCCAGGGGTGCGGCATGGTAGGCGGGACCGGCGCAGAGCTGGACCGAGGTCTCGGTATCGTAGCCGCGCATCAGGTACATGGCCGGGGGGGTCACGACGGGAGCGGAGCGGTGCACGCCCTTGGGCCGTCCGGTGGTGCCTGAAGTGTACATCATGGCGTTGCCGAGGACGGGGTCGTCGATGTCGCTTCCGTCGAAGCCGTCCAGGGCGGCCTGATAGTCCTCGAAACCCTCGATCTTCCCGTCGGCGGCAAGCTTCACCAGGAGGTCCGGGCACTCCGCGGAGGCCGGGCCGATGGTGGCGACCCGGGCGTCGCCCACCAGGGCCTTGGCCTCGCAGTCCTTGATGATGTAGGCGATCTCGTCGGCGGTCAGGTGCCAGTTCACCGGGGTGATGCGGATCCCCGAGCGCAGGGTGGCGGCCAGGGTCTCCACGAACTCTGCGCGATTGGAGCAGACCAGGGCGAGCGAATCGCCAGCCTTGAGGCCGCGCGCGCGGAGCAGGCGGGCCAGCTTGTTGGCGTTGGCGTTGACCTTGGCGAAGGTGTGGGGCGTCCCGTCCGGGTCGTAGACGGCGACCTTGTCGGGGTTGCGGGCGGCCCAACAGGCGGTGGTCATCCCCACCTGGCCGGCGGCCTCAAGGCGCGCCATGAACTCGGGATTGAGCAAATCGTTCATTCAAATTCCTCCCGGGACAGACGCATTCTCCGGCGTCCTGTCCATGCCTGAAACCTAAACTCCACGGCGCACTTGGGCACCCGGGGCCGCAATAGACCCCGGGCCGGGTTACCCCGACCGTCCGCCTCCACAATAGACGCCAGCCAGCGCCTCCGACAACCGGATCGGCCGTGTCCGGGTCACGCCTCAGGCGGACCGGGCAGCCGCGCGCGACCAAGCCATGGCGCCGGCGGCCGAG
>CAIWHQ010000135.1 GCA_903912465.1 uncultured Alphaproteobacteria bacterium
ATCGGCATAAGCCCGGCCCTGCCGGGCGCAGCGCCCTTTGTTCCCGGGCTCCTGACCTACCCACTGGCTCCGGCCACGTCCCGGGCGGCGGATTTCAATCCCGGGGTGGACTACGGCAAAGACAACCGGTTTCGTCAGATTTCGGCGCGTGTCGATTATCAGTTCGCCAACGGGATTATCCTGACCTCGATCACGAGCGGTAGCCGCTTCGACCAGGACCAGTTGCTGGATATTGACGGCACCACACTGTCCAACTTCAGTCGCGACACAACAGGCAAAATTGAGTCCTTCTCCGAGGAACTTCGGATCTCTGGGGATCTGAACGGAAAATTGAAGTACACGCTCGGGGCAAACTACTCGGCTGATGACGTCAGGGAATTCAGTCTGAATGACTTCTCTCAAAGCAGTCAGGCGCTTTTGTTCACGGGATTTGGTCTCCCAGCCCTGAAGGGCTTTGGGGACTCCAATAGTCAGAAGACGGATACGCAAGCCATATTCGCCAGCGTCGACTACGCGATAAACGAAGACGTCAAGCTGACAGGCGGGGTGCGCTATACCCGGTCGAACAATGATTTTGAGGGGTGCACGTCGGATCCGGGGGATGGCAGCAGTTCGGCGGTCTTTGGTCCCTTCTGGAACTCGTTCCGAGCCCAGATGGGAATGCCCCCAAACCCGCCGATCGCGAAGGGTGGGTGCATAACGGCCAATGCCGAGATCACACCTGAACTGGTGGTGGACAGTCTGAATGAGACCAATGTCGCCTGGCGGGTCGGCGCGGAATGGATGCCGCGCGAGCGGACCCTGCTCTATGCCAATGTCAGCAAGGGCTATAAGGCCGGTGGCTTTCCGTCGCTGGGGGGGACATCGGCAAGCCAATATCAGCCGGCAACCCAGGAGTCCGTGCTGGCCTATGAGGCGGGCTTCAAGACCACCACGACCAATCGCAGGCTGCACATCGACGGCGCCCTTTTCTACTATGACTATCAGGACAAGCAGATCCTGGGGCGCGTGCTGGACCCCCTGTTTGGCCCCCTGCTGCAGATGATCAATGTGCCGAAGTCCAGAGTCGCGGGCGCTGAGCTTCAGGCCAGCTGGTTCCCCCTCGAGGGACTGAGCGTCACCACCGGCGTGTCCTACGTCGACTCTGAAGTGCTTGATGACTTCGTGAACTACAATCCGGACGGGGTCCTGACCAATCTGGGTGGGGAAGCGTTTCCCAACACGCCCAAATGGCACGCGGTTGCCGATATCAACTATGTCTGGCCGATTGGCGATAGTCTCAATGGCTTTGTCGGCGGCGGGGTCAACTCCCAGGACGAGACCAATAGCCAGTTGGGCGAGCTGCCGTCGCTCAATGTGAAGGCCTACAGCCTGGTTGACCTCCGAGCCGGCGTCGAAAGCCAGACCGGAAACTGGCGCCTGTGGGCCTGGGGTCGCAATGTGGGGGATGTCTATTACTGGACCGCCGCCAACCGTAACCTCGATACCACTGTGCGGTTTACCGGCCGTCCGGCGACCTACGGAGTGTCGGTCGGTTACCGGTTCCAATAGGCGATCGTCAACTCGGCCGTCCTGGCTTCAACGGAACGACGGTACGTCTGTCCGTGTCTCGCACCTGGTGCCAGGACTTGGCCGATCCGGGACAGCGCTCTCGCCTGCACGGTCCGGGGCTCGGCGTCCTGCCGAACTCTGGCTGCTTCACTTTTCCTTTGGCGGCTTCAGGACGTATCGCACACGCTGGCACCAAAGCTTCGTGCCGGCAAAGACGGGCACCAGCGGCAACAGGGGCTAATCGCGCTCGCCGACTATGGCCGCCGTCGGCGGATCATCGCTGTCCTGCGTCATCGCTGCGACAAGCCGGGCATAGTTGAACGTCGATCGACTGCCGATGCTGTCACCATGCTTGCCAAGCCATTCGTCGGCCGCCGCGCGCCCGAGTTCCTTCAACTTGAGCAGGAACGCCTTTTCGGCGAGCAGCTTTGAGGATGGGGGAAAGCGGCCAAGCTCGTCATCACCATGTATCATGTGGAGGTTGATGCGCGGATGGAGGTCGCGCGAGAGTTCACCCTTGTCGATCAGCCGGTTGCGTTCGCCGATGAAGCGCAATTCGCTGACGAGGCTGGCGTTGAAGGTGATTTCGTTCAACCGGTCCGCGATTTCGTGCGCCGTCCGCGGTATCTCGTTGCGCACAATCGGGTTCAACTGGACGATTAAGGCGTCACTGCACCCGGTGGCCCGGCTCATCGGCTCCAATGCCGGGTTGGCGATATAGCCGCCGTCCCAATAGCCTTCTCCGTCGATGATCGGCGTGTGGAACAGATACGGCAGGCACCCCGATGCCAGCACCATGTCGACGGTCAGTTCGTGCTCGCGAAAGCACCTGAGTCCGCCGGTGGCGACGTGGGTGGTATTGATGAACAGCTTGACCTTGCGGCTCTTGCGGACGCGTTCGAAGTCGATCAGTTCGTTCAACGCATCGCGCAGCGGGTTGATCTCGAACGGATTGGCGACATAAGGCGAAATCATCCGCGAGATCGCCAGGCTCATTTGGTAGATCGGCGAGAAATTCAGCGAATAATCGTCGGCCTGCTGCTGCCAGAGCGTGCGCTGGAACGGCGACATCCGCGCAGCCGCATCGCCAATTCCGAGCCAGAAATGATCGAGTTGCGAACGGGCATGGGCGGCATTGCCCTCCATCAGGCCTTCGCCGCAGACCACGGCGTTCATCGCGCCAGCGCTCGTGCCGCTGATCGCGGCAATCTCGATATCGTCATCCTCGAGCAGGCGGTCGAGGACACCCCAGGTGAAGGCACCGTGGCTGCCGCCGCCCTGCAAGGCCAGGTTGATCTGCCGCTTTGTCTTCGTCGCCATCTTGGGTTCCTTGCTCGGTGCGCGAGGGGTTTTAGTGGGCCGTCCAGCCACCGTCGACGGGAATATTGGCACCGGTCAACTGCGCCATAGCCTCCGAACACAGGAACACCGAGAGGGCGGCGAACAAGAGCGCCGGTTCCCGATGGGGGACGGAGGTGTCTGCTTCCCGGCAGGCTCGGCACGGCACCCGCTCAGGCGTGAAAGGCCGGGTGAAAGCGGAACCGACCGGCCGGGAGGGTGCCCGCCAGGGACAGGACCATGAAGTACTCCGGTGGCTCAGCTTTCGGCGCGTGCTGCGGCGCGGGAAGAAAGCCATGCCGGGGATAGTAGTTGGGATCGCCTGTGAGGATGCAGCCTCGCGCCTCTCGGTCCCAGAGCCACCGCCTGGCCTCGGCGATGAGGGCACCACCGACGCCCTGTCGCTGCAGCGCCGGCTCCACCGAGATGGGGCCCAGCCCGAACCACCCCGCCTCACCGCTCTCGTGGGTGACCGGGGAGAGGGCGACGTGACCGACGACTTCGCCCTGGTGTTCCGCCACGAGTGACAGGCTGAGCGCGCCCAGGTCGCGCAGGATGCTGATCAAATCCTGCTCGTCACCAGCGGCGAAGCGCATGGGCGCGAAGGCCCGGCGGGTCAGATCGTAGATGGCGGGATGATCTGTCTCGACCTCAGGCCGGATCCGGATCGCCGGGGGCTTCATGTCCGGAACTCCGCAGCGCTGGACCGGGGAAGATGGTGCCGCCTAGGTGACTCGAACACCTGACCTACGCATTACGAATGCGCCGCTCTACCGGCTGAGCTAAGGCGGCCCAAGGGCCTGTCGGGCGAAGGGCCCGCGGACGGGGCCTACTTAGCGTCTCGCGGCGGTCTCGCCAAGCGGCGACGCACGGGCGCAGCGACGGGAGGGGACGCGGCGGGATCGGGCTCGTCGTCCTCCTCACCCTGCAGGCCCTCGCCGATGGGGAAGGGCACCGAGGCGTCGAAGCCGGAGAGGTCCTGCTCGGCATAGGACATGGGCAGGTCCGGCAGGTCCGACAGGCCCGGCTCGCGCCGCTCATGCCGGGGATGAATGAGGTCGCCCGTCTCGGCGAAGCTGACGGCCAGGCGGGCCCAGTCGGCGGGCTGGTAGGCGAAGGCCCGGCCCTCGGGGTCGAGATCCGACCAGTCCGCCTCGCCCGGCGCGGTCAGGCCCCGGGCCCGCCAGAGCCGGGCCTCGTCGGGACGCCCTGCGGCGAAGGCGGCACGGGCCAGGAGGCCGGCGATCCGGGCGGTCAGGGGCTCGGCCTCCAGGCCCCGGCCCAGCTCCGCCGCCCGGGCAGCGTCGCCGGCGGTGAGGGCCGCCTCGACGGAGAGGACGCGAGACTCCCGGGCACCAGGATTGAGGGCGGCGAGGGCGGACAGGCGGGCGGCCCGCTCGCGCGGGGTTTCCTGGGTCTTCAGGTCGCGCAGGGCCAGCCAGAGGGCGGGGTGCGGGGCGGCCTTCCAGGCGGCCTCGATCACCTGGGTAGCGCGGCCAGCCTTGCCCTGGGCGGACAGGAGCCGGGCGGCCATGACCACGCCGGGGGCGAAGCCGGGCTGGAGGCGGGCGGCCTCCAGGGCGTAGTCGGTGGCGCGGCTCCGGGCCCGGGCGTCGCCGGTCAGGTCCAGCTGGGCGGCGGAGGCAGCGAGCAGGGCCGCCCGGCCGCGCTCGGCCACGTCGGGGCTGACGATGCGACGGTCCTGGCCGGTCTTGAGGAGGTCACGGGCCGCCTCCCAGTCGCCGGCCTCGAGGTGGGCCTCCAGCAGCAGGCGCCAGGCCCAGCGGGCCGTGCGCGCCAGGGCGAAGGCGGCCTCGGCGTGCTGCACGGCGCCGGCCCGGTCACCCCGGGCGAGGGCCAGACTGGTCAGGCCCCGACGCGCCGCAAGGCGCAGGTCCGGGAAGGCGAGCATGCTGGTCCAGGCGATTTCCGCTGCGACGGGGTCTTCGGCAGCCTCGGCGGCGCGGGCCGAGAGCAGGCGGGCCAGGGCGGGGGCCTCGACGCCCAGATCGGCGGCCTTGGCGGCCAGTCTCAGGGCCTCGGCACCATCTCCGGCTGCCACGGCGGTGAAGCCCCGGGTGAGGACCTCGATCTCCTGCCGGCGGCGGGCCTCGGCCCGGGCGGCGGCGGCCCGGCGCGGCGTCTCGGCGACCCAGAGGAGGAGCCGCCAGGCGGCGAAGGCGAGGAAGGACGCCAGCAGGACCAGGACGATGAGGGCGGTGGCGGTCAAGTCCGCCCGCCAGCCCAGCCAGACGATGGAGACCCGGCCCGATTCCCCAGCCAGGCCGAGGGCCAGGGCGGCGACAAGTGCGACGAGGACGAGGAAGAGACCCGAGCGGATCATGGGGCGGTCTCCTCAAGCCGGGCAAGGTCGCGCAGGGCATGCTCGGACAGGGCGGCGGCCTGGCGGTCGAGGCGGGCCCGGGTCTGGGCGCGGTCCCACCAGGGGCGCAGGGCGTCCTGGGCGGCGGGGGGCAGGGCGGCAAGGCTGGCCAGGGCCGCCTCCAGGTCACCTTCGTTCAGCTGGACCTCGGCGCGGGCCAGGCGCGCGTCGGTGCCGTCCCCCGCAAGGCGGCCCACCGGGCGCACGACGATGACCCGGGACAGGCCTGCCAGGAGGCGGTCTCCGAGACCCGCTGTCTCGCCCGGGCGGCGGGCGGCGGCAGCAGCCAGGGCAGCGAAGTCGGGAAAGTCCCGGGCCAGGGCGGCTCGGCTGGGGACGCCCGTTGAGGCGATGGCGGCGAAGCCGGACAGGTCGATGCCGGCGGGGGCCAGGGCCTCAACCGCGGCCAGCTCCCCGGCGAAGGGCCGTGAGGTCTGGGCGGCGGACAACAGGGCTGCGGCGGCCAGGGCCGACCGGGCCGAAGCCGCCGTGCGGGTGCGGCCGGCCTCCAGGTCGTCGAGGCGGGCCTCGAGGCGGACAAGCTCCCCGGCCTGGGGCGGCGGGGCGGCGGCGGCCGGAAGGTCGACGGTGCGGGGCGGCGGTGCCGGGAGAATGACGGTGGGTGCCCCGCGGCCCGGATCCAGGGGCGCGGGCAGGCCGGGGCCGAATCGGATGAAGGCGGCGCCTGCAAGGATGGCAACCGCCCCGAAGGCGATCAGGGCCCAGAACAGCCGTCCGGCGAGGGAGGGCGTGCGGGGCGGCGGCGGGGGAGCGGGCGTCTCGGTCATCGCAGGGAGGCTAGCAGATTTATGAGGTCAGATTCGAGGGGTGAAGCCGGCGCCGCCATTCCGGCGAGATCCAGGCTCCCGAGCGGGGCCAGGCAGGCCGGCGAGAGACCGACCACCCAGGGCCCCGGACCTGGCCGTCCACCAAGGAGGCCCTCCAGGATCCGTGCCGCCCGGGGCGAGTGGACGAGGATGGTTTCCGCCCCGAGGGCCTCCTGAAGGCGGGCCGGCGCGGGGCGGGTCTCCCGGGCGGCATAGACGGCGAGCCGCCGGGCCGGCCGGCCGGCGGCGGACAGGCGTCCGACAAGGTCGCCGGCGGGCTCCAGGGCGCTGGCGTGGACGATCTCTGCGGTGCCAGGGGCCGCCAACAGGTCCCGGGCCAGGGCCTCAACGTCGCCGCCCCCGGCGACCACGTCGACAAAGCCCGCCTGGCGGGCCGCCCCGGCCGTGGCGGCGCCCACGCACCAGGCCTTCAGGTCCCGGCGCGGGGTCAGGCGGGCAAAGGCCCGGACGCCGTTGGCGGAGGTGAAGGCCAGTACGGCGGAGGGCGGGAGGGCATCGAGGGCCGGAGAGGCGTCCACCAGGTCGGCGGTCTCGAGCAGTGGCGTGACCAGGGGGACGAGGCCAGCGGCCTCCACCCGGCGCGCGGTGGCGGAGGCGCCCGGTTCGGCGCGGGTGATCCAGACCCTGGGTGCGTCGGCGGGGCTCATCCTGGAGGCGAGCATGCGCCCCTGCGCCGGGGAATCAATCCGGAAGGAGGATGAGGGCGCCACCATCGGACTGGATCCGGCGGCCCAGCTCCAGGCCCAGGGCCGCTGCGGCGATGGGGCCAGCCGAAGCCGTGACACGCCCCTCGCCCCGGAACCGGTGGACGCCGTCGGGGGACAGGGCCTCGACCGCCAGGACAAGGTCGTCATCCTCGAAGAAGGCGTAAGCGCCGATGGCCGTGCGGCAACTGCCCTCCAGGGCGGCCATGGCACCCCGCTCGGCGGAGACCGCCAGGGCCGTCGGAGCGTGACGCAGGGCCGACAGCCAGGGAAGGTCGCGATCGGCCTCCCGGGTCTGGATGGCCAGGGCACCCTGGCCCGGGGCCGGCGGGGAGTGGCGGGGATCGATGAAACTGCGGGGCAGGTCCGAAAGGCCCAGCCGGTTCAGGCCCGAGGCCGCCAGCAGGATGGCGTCGGCCTCGCCGGCCCTGAGCTTCTCCAGCCGGGTGTCGACATTGCCCCGCAGCATGCGGACATCGAGGTCCGGCCGCAGGTTCAGACACTGGGCCTGGCGGCGGAGCGAGGCCGTGCCCAGGCGGGCGCCCCGGGGCAGGTCTTCCAGCCGCTCGGCGGTGAGGCTGATGAAGGCGTCCCGCGGGTCTTCGCGCTCGGGGATGGCCGCCAGGACCAGGCCCTCGGGCGAGGCGACGGGCATGTCCTTGAGCGAATGGATGGCGCAGTCGATCTGACCGGCGAGCAGGGCCTCCTCGATCTCCTTGGTGAAGAGCCCCTTGCCGCCAATTTCCAGGAGGCGGCGGTCCTGGACCCGGTCGCCCGTTGTGGTGATGACCACCAGGGGGGCGACGCGGTCAGCGTCCTCGGGTGGCGCGCCGAGGGCGGCGGCGATCCGCCTCTGCATCTGCCCCGCCTGGGCGAGGGAAAGCTTGGAGCCGCGGGCCCCGATCCGGACAGGCTGTTGCACACGCACGACGGGAGGGCTACCTCGGCTGGAACTCACTCCGGACCGGCCCTACAGGAGCCGCGCCGGGGCCGCAACCCGGACCCCTGCCCCCGTATGCCCTCGCCCCGAATGACCGACCTGACCGTCCTTGGCGTCGAGACGAGCTGCGACGAGACCGCTGCGGCGGTCGTGCGGCTGTCCGCGACGGGCGAGGTTTGCGTCCTGTCCTCCGTGGTGGGCCTGCAGACGGAGCAGCATGCGCCCTTCGGCGGTGTGGTTCCGGAAATTGCCGCCCGGGCCCACGTCGAGGCCATTGACGGCGTCGCTGCTGAAGCCATGGCCAGGGCCGGGATCCGCTGGGAGGACGTCTCGGGCGTCGCGGCCACGGCCGGTCCGGGCCTGATCGGCGGGGTAATGGTCGGCCTGGCCTTCGGCAAGGCGGTGGCCCTGGCCCGGGGTTTGCCCCTGGTGGCGGTGAACCATCTGGAGGGGCATGCCGTTTCGGCCCGGCTCGGCGCGCGGATCGACTATCCCTTCCTGCTCCTCCTGGTCTCGGGCGGGCACTGCCAGCTGCTGCGGGTGGACGGGATCGGCGCCTGCGTCCGCCTGGGCTCGACCATCGATGACGCGGCGGGGGAGGCTTTCGACAAGATCGCCAAATCCCTGGGCCTGCCCTTTCCCGGCGGGCCGGCCCTGGAGCGGCTGGCGGCCTCAGGTGACCCGGGTGCCTTTGACCTGCCCCGGGCCCTCCTCGGCCGGCCAGGCTGTGACTTTTCCTTCTCGGGACTCAAGACTGCGGCGGCGCGCCTGGCCGCAACCTGCAGCGAAGCCTCGCGGGCCGACCTCGCCGCCGCCGTCCAGTCGGCCATCGCCCGCCAGCTGGCCGACCGCACCCGCCGGGCCATGACAGCCTGCGCACTGGACCTGCCTCCGGGCGGGCGGCGGTTCGTCGTCGCCGGCGGGGTGGCGGCCAACGGCGCGGTGCGTGCGACCCTGCAGGACCTCGCCTCGGAACTCGGCTGGAGCTTCCACGCCCCGCCCCTGGCCTACTGCACGGACAATGCCGCCATGATCGCCCTGGCCGGGGCCGAGCGCCTGGCCCTGGGCCTGACCGATCCCCTGTCCGCCCCGGCCCGTCCCCGCTGGCCCCTCGACCCAGCGGCGGCGGCGGCGCGGCCCACCCATCATCCTGGTCGAAAGGGAGCCAAGGCATGAGCGAGATCTTCCGGACTGTCGGCGTGATCGGCGCCGGCGCCTGGGGCACGGCCCTGGCCCTGGTCTGCGCCCGGGCGGGCCTGGACGTTGCCCTCTACGCCCGGGAGCCCGAGGTGGCGGAGGACGTCAATGTCCGCCGGGAGAACCGGGCCTTCCTGCCCGGCATCGCCCTGGACCCCGGGGTCCATGCCGTGTCGCAGCCCCAGGACCTGGCGGGGCGGGACCTTTATCTGAACGTGACGCCGGCCCAGCACCTGCGCTCGAGCCTGAGGGCCTTCGCCCCCGTCATCTCTGCCGGGACGCCAATGGTCCTCTGCGCCAAGGGAATCGAACAGGGCTCCCTGAAGCTCATGACCGAGGTCCTCGCCGAGACCCTGCCCGATGCGCGGGCGGCGGTCCTGTCGGGTCCCTCCTTCGCCGCCGAGGTGGCCCGGGGCCTGCCCACCGCCGTCACCCTGGCCTGCCCGGACGAGGCCCTGGGCACCGCCCTGGCCCGGGCCGTGGCCGGACCCGGCTTCCGGCCCTATGCCGCCACGGACATGGTGGGGGCGGAGGTCGGCGGGGCGGTGAAGAATGTCCTGGCCATCGCCTGCGGGGTGTCCGAGGGGCGGGGCCTGGGACGCTCGGCGCACGCCGCCCTCATCACCCGGGGCTTCGCCGAGCTGACCCGGATGGCCGTGGCCCTGGGCGGTCGGGCCGAGACCGTCGCCGGCCTCTGCGGCCTGGGCGACCTGGTCCTCACCTGTTCTTCGCCCCAGTCCCGGAACATGAGCGTCGGTCTCGCTCTCGGCCAGGGCCAGTCCCTGGAAGACGCGCTTTCGGGCAAGGTCTCCGTGGCCGAAGGGGTCGCCTCCGCCCCCGCCGTTCGCGAACTGGCCGCCCGGATCGGGGTCGAGGCGCCCATCTGCGAGGCCGTCGCCGCCATCCTCGCCGGCGAGGTCGGGGTCGAGGCGGCCATCACCGGCCTCCTCTCCCGCCCCCTCAAATCCGAACGCTGAACCCTGAAAGGAACCGCGCCATGGGCCTCTATGTCCTGGTCTGTAACGACAAGCCGAACAGCCTGGAGCTCAGGCTGGCCAACCGCGAGGCCCACCTGGCCTATGCCCGGGGCTTCGCCGGCCAGCTGAAGGTGGCTGGCCCCCTGCTGGACGAGGCGGGCAACATGGCCGGATCGCTCCTGATCCTGGAGGCCGAGAGCCTGGAGGACGCCCGGGGCTTCAACCTGGGCGATCCCTACCAGACGGCCGGCCTGTTCGCCTCGGTCCAGGTAACGGCCTTCAAGGCGAGCATCGGCACCCTCTGATGCGGCCCCCGCAGGCGGACAATCCGGCGGCGCCACAGCCGGGAACCCGGCTCTGCGCCCTGGGCGAGCTGGCCGACCCCGGTGCCCGCGGATTCCGCTTCCGGGCGGGAGACGCCCTGTTCGCGGCCTTCCTGGTGCGCGAGGGCGACGAGGTGCGGGGCTGGGTCGATTCCTGCCCCCACAACGGCTGGCCCCTGGCGGTGATGGACGACCGCTACCTCACCCGAACGGGGGACCGGATCCTTTGCGCCGCCCACGGCGCGGTCTTCCGCCTGGGCGACGGGGTCTGCACCGCCGGGCCCTGCGCCGGCGAGCGCCTGACGCCCTGGCCGGTCGCCGTGCGCTCGGGTTGGGTGGAGACCGCCTGAGCCCTCAGCCCGCGGGCGAGACCTCGGCGGCAAAGGCGGCGACCTCCTTCACCAGGCCCTCGGCGGCCAGTTTCACGAGTTCACCCCCCTTTTCGGGCGTCGCCTGGGCCGGGTCCGAGCCCATCCTGCCGTCCGGAAAGCGGGCGCGGAAGTCCGCCGCCTCGCGGATCGGGCCGGTGGGGGCGATCTGGGGTGCGTAGCTGGCGGTCTTGATGGCGTCCGGATAGGCCCACTGTGTGACGGCGATCTCGGAGGGCGTGGCGTGGCTGCCGTGGCCCGTGGGGAACTGCCGGTTCGCCAGGGCGTTGACCCCCGGCAGGTCCCACCAGTTGCGCAGCTTGAGGGAGAAGCCCCGCGGGCGCTGCGCAAAGCTGGCCTCGGCATAGATCTCGGAGAAGGCCGCCTCGATGGAAGCGACGTTCCCGCCATGGCCGTTCAGGAAGTAGATCCGGGTGAAGCCGTGGACAGCCAGGCTCCGGCACCAGTCGCCGATCGCGGCGATGAATGTGCTGGGCCGCAGGGAGATGGTGCCGGGGAAGCCCAGGTGATGCTGGGCCATGCCGATGTTGAAGGTCGGCGCGACCAGCAGGTCGGCGTCCTTCTGGGCCTCATGGGCGATGATCTCCGGGCAGAGCCAGTCCGTTCCGAGGAGACCGGTGGGGCCGTGCTGCTCGTTCGATCCGATAGGAACGACGATCGCCGTTGAGCGCTTCAGCTGGGCCTCGATCTCGGGCCAGGTCGACAGGTGCAGCAGCATGGGGATCTCCGGTGGGTCGCGGATCGAGGCTAACGTCCCCGGCGGCGGGCGCAAGGCGGTGTCTAAATTCCACTGCTGGCCGCTTCCCCCCGTCGCGCCGCCGCACTACTAGCTTTCCAGGGATGACCGCGAGGGAGGCATGGCGTGAGCGAAGGTGAAGTGTTCCCGGTTCCCGAGGCCTGGGCGAAAAAGGCCCTGATGACAGCGGAAGGCTACGCCGCCGCCCTGGCGCGCGTGGAGTCCGATCCCGACGGCCACTGGCGCGAGCTGGCCGGTCGCCTCGACTGGATCCGGCCGCCGACCCGCACCAAGGACATCTACTTCCACCGCGAGGACTTCCACGTCCGCTGGTACGAGGACGGGGTGCTGAACGTCTCGGTCAACTGCCTGGACCGGCACATCCCTGCGCGGGGCGACCAGGTCGCCCTTATCTGGGAGCCGGACGACGGCGAGAACGGGACCACACTCACCTACCGCCAGCTCCTCTCCGAAGTCTGCCGGATGGCCAACGTCCTCAAGGCAAAGGGCGTGAAGAAGGGCGACCGGGTCACGATCTACCTTCCGATGATCCCCCAGGCCGCCGTGGCCATGCTGGCCTGTGCCCGGATCGGCGCGGTGCATTCCGTGATCTTCGGCGGCTTTTCGCCGGACAGCATCGCCGGGCGAATCCAGGACTGCGACAGCCGAATCGTCATCACCGCCGACGAGGGCCTGCGGGGCGGCAAGGTCATCCCCCTGAAGCGCAATGTCGACGAGGCCCTGGAGGACTGCCCCCAGGTGTCGGACGTCATCGTGATCCGCCGGACCCGGGCCGACGTACCCATGACCGCCGGCCGGGACGTCTTCTATTCCGACGTCAAGGGAACGGTGTCAGACCAGTGTGACCCCGAGCCCATGAACGCCGAGGACCCGCTGTTCATCCTCTACACCTCGGGTTCGACGGGGAAGCCCAAGGGCGTCCTGCACACCACGGGTGGCTACCTGGTCTGGGCCTCGTACACCCATGAACTGGTCTTCGACTACCGGCCCGGCGAGGTCTTCTGGTGCACCGCCGACGTGGGCTGGGTCACCGGTCACTCCTATGTCGTCTACGGTCCCCTGGCGAACGGGGCGACCAGCCTGATCTTCGAGGGCGTGCCCAGCTGGCCCGACAATTCCCGCTTCTGGCGGGTGGTGGACAAGCACAAGGTCGAAATCTTCTACACCGCCCCAACGGCGATCCGGGCCCTGATGCGTGATGGCGAGGGTCCGGTGAAGGCGACCTCGCGGGCCTCCCTGCGCCTGATCGGCACGGTGGGCGAGCCCATCAATCCCGAGGCCTGGCTCTGGTACCACCGGGTGGTGGGCGACAGCCGATGCCCCATAGTCGACACCTACTGGCAGACCGAGACCGGCGCCTGCCTGGCCTCGCCCCTGCCCGGCGCCACCGACCTCAAGCCCGGCTCCTGCGCCCGCCCCCTTCCGGGGGTGAAGTTCCAGATCGTCGACGCCGAGGGCAAGGTCCTGGACGGCGCGGTCAGCGGCAACCTCTGCATCACCGACTCCTGGCCTGGCCAGATGCGGACGGTCTATGGCGACCACCAGAGGTTCATCGACACCTACTTCTCCACCTATCCCGGCAAGTACTTCACCGGCGACGGCTGCCGGCGGGACGAGGACGGCTACTACTGGATCACCGGCCGGGTGGATGACGTGCTGAACGTCTCGGGACACCGGCTGGGCACGGCGGAGATCGAGAGCGCCCTGGTCGCCCACCCCGACGTGGCCGAGGCCGCGGTCGTCGGCTACCCGCACGACATCAAGGGCCAGGGGGTCTACTGCTTCGTCACGCTGAACGCTGACGTCACGCCCACCGATGTCCTGCAGGCCGACCTCAAGGGCTGGGTGCGCCGCGAGATCGGGGCCTTTGCGGCGCCCGACATCGTCCAGTTCGCCCCGGGCCTGCCCAAGACAAGGTCGGGCAAGATCATGCGCCGGATCCTGCGCAAGATCGCCGAGAACGACCTGTCGAACCTCGGGGACACCACCACCCTCGCCGACCCCGCCGTGGTCGACGACCTGGTGCAGAACCGGCAGGGCTGAGGCCGGCTTGGACCCCGCCCTCCCGGCGGCCCTGCGGGTCGCGATCAATCTGCGCCTGGAGGGCCAGGCCAGGGAGGGCCTTGCGCGCCGGGCCGGGGCCCTCTCGGAGGGGTACCGCAAGGGCCGGGCGTCCTCGGCCCTGGTCCGTGGCGCAGAGGATGCCCTGGCCTACGCCCTGACCCGGACCCCGGCCACCTACGCCGCTGTGCGCCGGGCCCTGGAGGAGACCTGCGCCCTCGACCCCGAATTCCATCCTTTGAGCCTTCTGGACGCCGGAGCCGGACCGGGAGGCGCAGGCTGGGCGGCCCTCGACGCCTTCCCCGGCATTTCGGAGGTCACCCGGCTGGATCACAACGCGGCCTTCCTCGACCTCGCCGGGTCGCTCGCGGCGGAGGGCCCTGAGGCCCTGGCCCGCGCGCAGCGTCTTCAGGCGGACCTCGCCACCGGCGCCCTTCCCGCGGCGTTCCGGGCCGACCTGGTGATCGCCGCCTACGCCCTGACCGAGATCGCGCCCGGCGCCCTGCCCGGTGCCATCAGCCGGCTGTGGGCGGCCACCGGGTCCCGGATTCTCATTGTCGAGCCCGGCTCGCCGGAAGGCTGGCGCCGGGGGCTTGAAGTCCGCCGGGAGCTGATTGCCCTGGGCGCGCAGATCCTGGCGCCCTGCCCCCACGAGAGGCCCTGCCCGATCGCGGCACCGGACTGGTGTCACTTCTCCCAGCGCCTGCCCCGGAGCCGGGACCACAGGCGGGCCAAGGGGGGCGAGGTGCCCTTTGAGGACGAGAAGTTTTTCTGGATCGCCGCTGCGCGCCCCGGACCGGGAACGCCGGCGCCAACCGTCTCCCGGGTGATCGCGCCGCCGCGGACCAGCAAGGCCGGGGTGCGCCTGCGGCTCTGCCAGCCTGACGGCACCGTCGCGGATGTGGATTTCGCCCGGCGCGACCGGTCGGCCCTGGCGAGGGTGCGGCGGCTGGACTGGGGTGACGCCCTGCCTGAAGTCGGGGATCAGTAGGGCGGGGGCTGGGTCGCGGCCGCGTCTGCGCCCTGGATCAGGTCACCCAGCGCGTCCTGGCTGGCCGGCGCCGTGCCCGGCGGCGGCGGGGCCGGGGTCTCGGTCACGGGTTTGGGCTTGTCTTCAGCCTTCGGGGCCTCGGTCTTCGGGGGCTCCGGCTCCGGGTCAGGCTCCGGAGGCGGCGGAAGGTCGGTGGGCAGGGGGATCACCTCGGGGGCGACGACGGCCGGAGCCGCTGCGGCCGGGGCGGAGGGGGCGTCTCCGGGTAGGTAGGCGACGTCCCGCGCACCGAGCAGGCCGGAGACGAAGCCAACCAGGGCCATCAGGGCGATCGCGACGACGGCGATCTTCCTGAGATTGCGGGACATGGACCACATGCCTCCACTCCTAGAGGGTTTCGACGGGGTTGCAAACGGGAGAGGCGGGCCTGTCGCGACCTGGGTAAACGCCTCTTAACCCTCTTGGGTCCAGAGTGCCGCGGAATCATCGCGGGAGCGGACCGGCATGGCGCGGGCGGCGCGGAAACGGGGCATAGACAGAGGGTTTGAGATCGCTGGCGCGGTCTGGGCGCATCCCTTTGCGGCCCGGGCGCGCGGCGGACTCGTCGCCCTCTCGGGGGCGGCCCTGGCGGCGGCGCTCGTTACCTGGAAGGTCGCGGACCCCAGCCTCAACGCGTCTGCAGGCACCATTCCCCGGAATGTCCTGGGAGGCCCCGGCGCGGTCCTGTCCGATATCCTGTTCCAGGCCCTCGGCCTGCCGGCGGCCCTGGTCGCCCTGCTCATGGTGGTCCTCGGCCTCTCCAGGCTGGCCGGTCCAAATCCCGACGCCAGCCGGCTTGGCCTGCGCCTCCGGGCGCTTGGCGGGATCCTGGCCCTTTCCGGTGTCGCGGCCCTTCTGGCCTGGCCCCGGGCACCTTCAGCCTGGCCCCTGGCCGGGGGCCTGGGGGGACTGGCGGGCGACGGTCTCCTGGGCCTCGGCGGTGCTGCCCTGGGCGAAGTGGGTGTCCCCTTTGGCCGAGGCCTGACCGCAGCCCTGCTCGGAGCCCTCGGGCTCTGGGGACTCGCCTACGCCCTGGCCCTGCCCAAGCTTGATATCCGGGGCGCCCTGGCCCGACTGGTTGGCTGGATGCGCAGCCGCGCCCTGACCTCGGCGGTGCGCTCGCCCTTCGCGCCCGAACCGGAGGCTGAACCTGCGCCGTCGACACGGAGTGCAAGGAGCCGGTCCCGGAAGGCGGACTTGCAGGCCGAGCCAGACCTCGAAGACGAGGTCGGCCCGGACGGGCTTGCGACCTTCGGCGCCGAGGATGGCGGCGCGCCGGTCGCCATCCGTGCCCCCAAGTCGTCGCGGGATTCCGCTCGGGAGACCCGGGAGTCCCAGGGGGTCCTGGACTTCGTCCGGGGCGAGGGCTTCGTGCTTCCCGACCTGTCCATGCTCGCGCGCTCGGCACCGCGCGCGGCCCAGTTCGACGAGACGGCCCTGCGGCAGAACGCCCAGCTCCTCGAAGGGGTCCTGGCCGAGTTCGGCGTCCGGGGGCAGATCGACCAGATCCGGCCCGGGCCGGTGGTCACCCTTTACGAACTGGTCCCCGCCCCCGGCGTGAAGTCGGCGCGGGTGGTGGCCCTGGCCGACGACATCGCACGCTCCATGTCCGTCGCCGCCTGCCGGGTGGCCGTGGTGCCGGGACGCAACGCCATAGGTATCGAACTGCCGAACGCCCGGCGCGAGACGGTCTACCTGCGCGACCTCCTGTCCAGTTCCGAATACGAGAAGACCGGTCATGCCCTGCCCATGGCCCTGGGCGAGAACATCGGCGGCGAGCCCTACATCGCTGACCTGGCCAAGATGCCCCACCTGCTGATTGCCGGCACGACTGGCTCGGGCAAGTCGGTGGGGGTCAATGCCATGATCCTGTCGATCCTCTACCGCCTTCCACCCGAGGCCTGCCGGTTCATCATGATCGATCCCAAGATGCTGGAGCTCAGCGTCTACGACGGGATTCCGCATCTGCTGGCCCCGGTGGTCACAGACCCGAAAAAGGCCATCGTTGCCCTGAAGTGGACGGTCCGGGAAATGGAGGACCGCTACCGCCTGATGTCCAAGATCGGCGTGCGCAATGTCGCCTCCTACAACGAGCG
>CAIWHQ010000136.1 GCA_903912465.1 uncultured Alphaproteobacteria bacterium
CCCGGCGCGACCCGTGACGATCAGTTCGTCGATCTGGGAGTCCACCCGGTCGGCGGGTGCGGCATGGGAAGGTGACACACCGGCGGAGACCGCCATGACAGCGACGCCACTGAGGAGAAAAACGGACAGACGCATGGTGACCCCCAATCGGTTGACTTGGCCATCTTCGGCCCTTGGGGGTGCTAGAGCCGGTCGGTCACAGTTTCTTGAACCTTGCGTCAAGACTCCATGTCAGTTCGGTTTCAGTTCTGTAGGTACACCGGATTGCCGATGAGGATGAGCTTGCCGTCTGCGGCCCGGACGTCTGCACGTATCCACCTCATACCCGGCGTCCGCCGGAGATCGGCTGTCACCTCCGAAAGGCCGCGGATCGGGACGGGCGTGCGCGTCGGCGGTCCGCTGGCACCTCCGGAGACGAATTCGACGGTCCCGTCTGGCAGTCCGGCGACCTTTGCGGTGAGGCGCAGACGCGCGGCCGGCCCGGTCCTCAGGGACTCGCCCATGCCCGCCCGGGCCTTGCCGGACCCGACCGTGAGATCCACGGAGGCGCCAGCGGGGGCGCCGAGGTCTACGAAGACCTGGCCGCGCCTCAGACCCTCCAGGATCGCCGGCTGGGAGAGCTCCGGGGCATAGACCACCGTGGCGGGTCGGCCCACCGGTGACTGGCTGCCGCCCTTTGCGTCGGGGTCGTGGTTGTCGCTTCCGGCGATGCCGGTGACGTGACACCCCCGGTCGAGGAGGGCCTCCCAGAAGGGCAGGCCGGACAGGGGCCCTTCAGCCGATCCCATCATCCGCAGGCCGCCGCCATTGGCGATCTCGACGGCGGTGATGCGGCTGCAGTCGGGGATGGGCGCGACCCAGCCGCAGCCCATGCAGGCCTCTCCAGAGGGCATGCCGGGATGATTGATCGACAGGAGCCCCCCTTCGGATTCCACGGCGTCCAGCACGGCGTCGAGGGTCGGCGCGCGCGGGGATCCGAGCTGGAAGGGCAGGGGGCTGGTCACGCCGAAGACGTTGGCGTGACCCTGGAAGGTCGTGATCTCCCGCCCCGGCAGGACCAGCAGGGTGTCGTAATAGGCCTGGAGGGCCCGAAGCTCGGGAGAGCCCGAGGGGGTGTTGTGTTCGGTCAGGGCAATGAAATCGAGGCTGGCGGCCCGGGCCGCCTCCAGGGTGCGGAAGACCGGGCAGGGGACCCGGCGCCCGGAGAGGCTGGCGCAGCTGCCGTCGCTATGGCCAGAATGGGTGTGAAGATCGCCCCGGTACCAGCCGGGGCCTGTCCGGACGGGCCCGTCCTGGAAGGCGGATCGCGGGGAGGCCGCGCCTGCAGGATCGAGCCGGACCGTGGCGCGCCAGCGGGCCTCTATGCCCTTGCGGATGTTGGGGACGCCGAGGATCAGTCGCCACTCCCCCGGGGGGATCCGCCCCGGGATATAGGCGGACGTCGCGTCGTTGGTCGCCAGGGTGAAGGTCGACCGGTTCCCGCCGCTCCAGCCCCGGAAACCGTTTGGGTCGCGGATCCCGAGATCGATGACGGTCCTGTTCTCACGGTCGTAATCGAAGGTCACGGTCAGCCGCTCGGTGTCCTCCGGGACGGAGAAGGGGATTTCGACATAGGTCTCGTGGTTCTCGTGGGTGATCACCCCGCTGAGCGCGATCTCGCGTGGAGACGCTGCGGTCGGCGGATGCGAAGGGGCGGCATGGGCACCGACCTGCCAGCCCAGCACGCACAGGAGCCCCAGCAGCAAGGCCCATGCGCCGGTATGGAGGCCCCAGCCATCTGTCCGACGTTGGATCATGCTCTGTCTCCGCTTCCGGGGGGCAGAGTCTGGCACCCCAGAATGACAGGACGATGGGGGCCGCGCGGGATTACTCCGCCGCCATGGGCAGGATCACAGCCTCGCGGCCGCCCCGGACGAGACCGCCGGGGAGGGCACCGGTGTGCTCGCCGTCCTCGAAGGTCACCTGGCCGGACTTGATCGTATAGCGGTAGCCCTCGGCCCGCTGGACGAGGCGCCGGCCGCCGGCGGGGAGGTCGTAGATCGCCTCCGGCCGGAACAGACGCAGGGCCTTGAAGTCGATGACGTTGAGGTCGGCCAGGAGGCCCGGCTCGAGCCGTCCGCGGTCGTTCAGGCCGTAGGCCCGGGCGGTGTCGCTGGTCAGCTTGCGGACCAGGAACTCCAGGGGGAACTGCTCGCCCTTCACCCGGTCGCGGGCCCAGTGGGTGAGGATGAAGGTCGGCATGCCGGCGTCGGCGATGACCCCGCAATGGGCACCGCCGTCGGACAGGCCAAACAGCACGTTGGGGTGCTGCATGTTCTTGCGGAAGAAGTCGAAGTTGTAGGTCTGGTAGCCGCCGAGGGGCTGGTAGAAGAGCTCGTGCCCGCCGTCGCGGACGAGCAGGTCGTACATCATCTCGACGGGGGAGACCCCGGCAGCCTCGGCGAGGCCGGCGACGCTGCCCTCGCGGTCGGGCTCGTAGTTCGGCCGCTCGCCAAGGGGGAAGATGCGCCAGAGCAGGCCGTCCAGGCCGGCGACCTGGCCGCTGACGGGCGAGGAGGTGGCGGCGCGGATCAGCGGCGAGTCCTCGGACAGAAGGGCGGCGCGGATTTCCGGCCGGGCCATGGCGGCGACCTTGTCCTCCAGGTCGAGCCCTTCGAGCTCGGACTTCCAGGTCGGGCTGGCCATGAAGATATGGAAGTTGGAGGTCAGGCCGTTCAATATGCCTGTGGGACGGCCGGCGATCTGGGGGCGGATGTCCATGCCCTTCTCGCGGGACTCCTCGGCGATGTTGAACATCTTGTTGCCCTGGTAGGCACCCGCCGAGGTCGCCACGAGGGTGACGGGCAGGCCGGTCTCCTCCACGAAGCCCTTGACCCAGGCCCACTCGTCGTCGTCGCCGAGGTTGTCGGAGACCATCTCGAACACGCCGTGGGTCAGCCCCTTCATGGACAGGCCCAGGGCCAGCATCTCGTCCGAGCCCGCGAAGGTGCCCGGAACGTGGATGCCGTGGATGTCCTTGTGCAGCAGGGTCCGGGAGGTGGAGAAGCCCAGGGCGCCGGCGGCGACGCCTTCCCGGACAATTCCGGCCATCTCGGCGATCTCGCCGGCGTCCGGCTGGTAGTCGGTGTTGCAGCGGTCGCCCAGGACGTAGGCGCGAACCGAGCCGTGGGGCACGTGGACGCCCACGTCGATGGCCCGGGGCTTGGCCTCCAGGGCGTCGAGGTATTCCGGGAAGGTCTCCCACTTCCAGTCGATGCCCTCGGCGAGGGCGGCGCCGGGGATGTCCTCCACCCCCTCCATGAGCTGGATGAGGAAGTCCTGCTGGCCCGGGCGGACAGGCGCAAAGCCGACGCCGCAGTTGCCCATGATGGCGGTGGTCACGCCGTGCCAGCTGGAGGGGGCCATGACGGCATCCCAGGTGGCCTGGCCATCGTAGTGGGTGTGGATGTCCACCCAGCCGGGGGTGATAACGAGCCCGTTGGCGTCGATCTCGCGCCGGGCCGGGCCCTCGACCTTGCCAACGGCAACGATGCGGTCGCCTTGGACTCCGATGTCCCCGACGACGGGCGCCGCGCCCGTTCCGTCCACGATGGTTCCGCCCCGGATGATCAGGTCCAGCATGTGCTTGTCTCTCCCTCGCGCGCCAGCATTCCGCCGGTCTGCAGTTCGGAATGAGTTTAGGACTGAAACCGGGCGGGTTTCCAGTCCCTTGGCCAATGATACCCGGAGGGACCTACTGTCGGCGCAGGGCCGCTTCGAGGCTGGCCTGGGGATCTGTCTGCTGATCAGCCCCGAGTTCCACCTCGACCCGGTGCAGGACGCCGGTGAAGGGGAAGGGCGCCACGAAGTCCGAAACCGCTGGTTTGGGTGCCCGGCCGACCTCCATGCCGATGAATGAGGCCTGGGCGCGGTAGGTCTGCGGCAGCACCACCGATCCGCAGGGCTCATCGTCGATCCGCAGCTCGCCCTCGGC
>CAIWHQ010000137.1 GCA_903912465.1 uncultured Alphaproteobacteria bacterium
CCTCAACCTGGACCCTGCTGCCGACGCCCTGGCCATCGAAGCCGCCAACCTGGCCCAGAGCCGGGACCTGGTGCGTTGGGTGAGCCTGGGTGGCCGCCGGCGGGCCCTCAGGTTGACCGCACGCCCCCTGGAGGGCGGCGGGGTCGGCGTCTGGACAGAGGATGTCACCGAGGCCGAGGAACTGCGTGAGGCCCTGCGGCGCAACGTCGAGGCCCACGACGAAACCCTGAACCACATCGCCGACTCCGTCGCCATCTTCACCCCGTCCCGGCGACTGGACTTCCACAACACCGCCTTCGCCGAGATGTTCGGCCTCGAGCCGGCCTGGCTGGCCGAGCGGCCAACCCATGGCGAGGTCCTCGACCGGCTGCGCCAACGCCGGCGCCTGCCGGAGACGGCGGACTATGCCCGCTGGAAGGCGGCGGAACTCGAGCGCTACAGCCAGCTCGACTCTGCCCCGGACGAGCTCTGGAGCCTGCCGGACGGCCGCACCCTCAGGGTGGTTCGCCAGTCCCACCCCCTCGGCGGCATCGTCCTGCTCTTCTCGGACATCACCGGCGAGCTTCGCCTGAAGGCCCAGTACAACAGCCTGATCCAGGTTCAGCAGGCCACCCTCGACAAGCTGAACGACGCCGTCGCGGTCTTCGGATCGGACGGGCGCCTGCGGCTGCACAACGAGGCCTTCGAGCGGTTCTGGAACATTCCCCGCCAGGCCCTGGGCGAGGTCATGGACTTCGAGGGTGTGGTCGAGCTCTGCCTGCCCCGCCTGCATGACCAGGGATTCTGGCGCGAGATGAAGGGACGGGTGGCCGACACCGACCCCGCCGCGCGGGCGCCCGCCGCTGGCGAAGTCCGCACCTCGGACGGCCGGATCGTGGCCCACCAGTCCCGGCCCCTGCCGGACGGGGCGACCCTCATCGCCTTCACCGACGTCACCGACGCGCGCCGCCTGGAACGGGCCCTCGCCGACCGCAGCGCCGCCCTGGCGGAGGCCGAGCGGCTCAAGCGCGACTTCGTGGGCAACGTCTCCTACGAGCTGCGCACGCCGCTGACGACGATCATCGGCTATTCCGAACTGCTGGAGGGGCTCGGCGAGCAATTGCCCGGCCGGGCACTGGGGCACGCCGGGGCGATCCGCCAGGCGGCGGAACATCTGGGGCGGTCAATCGACGACGTCCTCGACATGGCGCAGATCGACGCCGGGGAGATGGCGCTCGACCTCGAGGACGTGAACGTCGCCCGCCTCCTCGAGGCGGCAGCGGTGCGCTGGACCGACGAGGCGGAGGCTGCGCAGGTCAGGCTGGTGGCGGAATGCCCCGACGATCTCGGCCTGATGCGGGGCGACGCCCGGAGGCTGTCGCAGGTGCTCGACCACCTGATCGTGAACGCCCTGGGTCAGACCCCGAAGGGCGGTCGAATCACCCTGGGCGCCCGCCGGACCCTGGGCGAGGTCCAGGTGCAGGTCACCGACACGGGGCGCGGCATTCCCTTCCACGTCCAGGCGAACATATTTGATCGCTTCGTCGGGCGCGAAAGGGGCGGGCCGGGCCTCGGCCTTGCCCTGGTCAAGGCCCTGGTCGAGCTCCACGGCGGCTGGGTGGCCCTGGAGAGCGAGCCCGGCGCAGGAGCGACCTTTACCTGTCACCTGCCGGAACGCGCCGAAAGCGCGGCGGGCCACCCCGAACTGGAGTTCTGAGCCCGGCAGTAGCCGGGATCAGTGCTGGCTTTCGGGCAGGCGGACCACGATGCCGTCGAGGCCGTCGGTGATCTTGATCTGGCAGGCCAGGCGGCTGTTCGGCTCTACGCCCTCGGCGAAATCCAGCATGGACTCCTCCATGGCGGACTTGTCGCCGGTCTTGTCGAGCCAGGCGGGGTCCACATAGACGTGGCAGGTGGCGCACGCACAGGCGCCGCCGCAGTCGGCGTCGATGCCCGGCACGTTGTTCTTCACGGCGACTTCCATGACCGAAAGGCCAGTCTTGCCGTCATGAACGTGCTCGGTGCCGTCGTGTTCGATGTAGGTAATCTTGGCCATATGTTCTTTCCTCGCCTCGCCGGCTTACGCCGCAGCGACCTCTTTCATGGAAACCGAAGTGTCCGCAAGTCTCTGCTTGTCCACCGGCCTGCGGGAGCCGATGAGCTGCCGGCCCATCATGAATTCGGGCGGCGAATTGATCGCCTCCACCGCCTGGACCTGATCGCCCTTGAGGTGGAAGATCGCGAAGTGGCCGGAGGCGGGATCGCCCCGGACCAAGGACTGGTCGGAATCAAAGTTGTAGCCGGCGATCTGCAGCTTGATGTCGTACTGGTCCGACCACTGCCAGGGGGTCTCCCCCGCCGGCGCGGGCCGCCCGGTGATGGCGCAGGCGGCCTGTTTGGCCTGTTCCAGGGCGTTGGGCACGCTCTCCATGCGGAAGTCACGGCCGTAGATGGGCATGGGCCTCAGGGTCACGTCGCCGATGGCGAAGATGGCCGGGTCGGAGGTGCGGGCCTCCAGGTCGACCACCACCCCCCGGTTGACGGCCAGTCCAGCCTCCTGGGCGAGCTCCTGATTCGGGACGGCGCCCACGCCCACCAGGGCCAGGTCGCAGTCGATCACCCGGCCATCGGCCAGCTCCACGCCAGTCACCTTGCCGCCCTCGCCGCGGAAGCCCGTCACCGAGGCCCCGGTCAGGAAGCGCACCCCGTGGCCCTCGTGGGCCTGGCGGAAGAAGTTGGAAAGCACCTCGCCAGCCACCCGGGCCAGGATGCGCGGCTCACGCTCGAGGACCACGGCCTCGGCGCCGAGGGCCCGGGCCGAAGCGGCGGCCTCCAGGCCGATATAGCCACCGCCCACCACCGCCATTGTCCTGCCAGGACCCAGGGCACCCTTCAGGGCCTCGGCGTCAGCGGCGGTGCGAAGCTCGAGGATCCCGTCGAGGTCCGCGCCAGGAATCGGCAGGCGGATCGGGCGGGCTCCAGTGGCGAGAACGAGGACGTCGTAGGCGAGCTCCGACCCGTCCGACAGGGCCAGGACCTTGCGGGCCCGGTCAATGCCGACACCCCGCACCGAGGGCCGGAAATCGATCCGGTTCCCGGCGTAGAACTCCAGCGGCTTGAGGGCCAGGGAGTCGGCGTCGGCATCACCCTTCAGCCAGGCCTTGGACAGGGGCGGCCTCTGGTAGGGCGGGATGGGTTCCTCGCCCACGAGGGTAACCGCACCGGCATGGCCATACTGGCGCAGCAGGGCTGCCAGGGTCCCGCCAGCGTGGCCGGCACCGACGATCACGACATGGGCGTCTGCAGAGGTCATGAGGTCCAGATGCAGAAAAGTGACGGGGCCGTCAACTTACGGGATTCGGTGGGGCACGCTGGTCGGTCAGACGTCAGACCACCCGCTCCGCCATCATCTTCTTCACCTCGCCGATCGCCTTGGCGGGGTTGAGGCCCTTGGGGCAGACCTGGGCACAGTTCATGATGGTGTGGCAGCGGTAGAGCTTGAACGGATCCTCGAGGGCGTCGAGCCGCTCGCCCGTGGCCTCATCCCGGCTATCGATCAGCCAGCGATAGGCGTGCAGCAGGGTGGCCGGACCGAGGTAGCGGTCACCGTTCCACCAGTAGCTCGGGCAGGAGGTCGAGCAGCAGGCGCACAGGATGCACTCGTAGAGGCCATCCAGCTTTTCGCGATCCTCCGGGCTCTGGGACCATTCGGTCTGGGGCTCGGGGGTGCTGGTCTTGAGCCAGGGCTCGATCGAGGCGTACTGGGCATAGAAATGGGTCAGGTCGGGGACCAGGTCCTTGACCACCGGCATGTGCGGCAGGGGGCTGATCTGGCAGGTCGACCCGTGCGCCTCTTCATGCCCGTGGGTGCAGGCCAGGGTGTTGCGACCGCCGATGTTCATGGCGCACGACCCACAGACGCCCTCGCGGCAGGACCGCCGGAAGGTCAGGGTCGGGTCCATGGTGTTCTTGATGTGGATCAGCACGTCCAGGACCATGGGGCCGCAGGCGGCGACATCGACGTCATAGGTGTCCCAGCGCGGATTGCCGGTTCCCTCCGGGTCATAACGATAGATCCGGAACGACTTCACCGTCTTCGCGCCGGCGGGGGCCGGATGGTGGCGACCCTTCTGGACCCGGGAGTTCTTCGGCAGGGCGAGTTCGACCATGGGGCTCTTTCCTCGAATTCCGTCTGCAGGCCTGCGTCAGTACACCCGCGCCTTGGGCGGGATGGGCGCGATGTCGTTGGTCATGGTGTAGTCGTGCACGGGCCGGTAATCGATGACCACCTTGCCCGTGACGTCGTCCATCCAGGTCAGGGTGTGCTTCATCCAGTTGGCGTCATCCCGGTCGGGATGATCCTCGTGGGCGTGGGCCCCGCGGCTCTCGGTGCGGTTGGCGGCCCCGGCGACGGTGACCACCGCCTGTACGACCAGGTTCTCGAACTCGAGGGTCTCGACGAGATCCGTGTTCCAGATCAGGCCCCGGTCGGACACCTTGATGTCCTTGCGCCGGTCCTGCACGGACTGCAGGCGCTGCACGCCGGAAGCCAGGCTGTCGCCGGTGCGGAACACCGCGGCATCCTCCTGCATGGCCTGCTGCATCTCCAGCCTCAAGGCGGCCGTGGTCGTCGAGCCGTCGGCGAACCTCAGCCGGTCGAAGCGGGCCAGGTGGCCGTCCGACATGGAGGGCTTCAGCTCGGGCTGGGTGGCCCCAGGCTTGAGGATGTCCGCCGCCCGCAGGGCCGCGGAACGACCGAAGACCACCAGGTCGATCAGGCTGTTGGAGCCCAGCCGGTTGGCGCCGTGGACCGAGACGCAGGCGGCCTCGCCAACGGACATCAGGCCCGGAACCACGCGGTCGGGATCGTCGCCCACCCGGGTGACCACTTCCGAGTAGAAGTTCGTGGGGATGCCGCCCATGTTGTAGTGCACGGTCGGCAGGACCGGGATCGGCTGCTTGGTCACGTCGACGCCGGCGAAGATCCGGGCGCTCTCGGAGATGCCCGGCAGGCGTTCGGCCAGGATCTTGGGGTCCAGGTGGTCGAGGTGCAGGTGGATGTGGTCCTTGTTCGGACCCACCCCGCGTCCCTCGCGGATCTCGATGGTCATGGCCCGGCTGACCATGTCCCGGGGCGCCAGGTCCTTCACGGTGGGCGCATAGCGCTCCATGAAGCGTTCACCCTCGGAATTGGTCAGGTAGCCGCCCTCGCCCCGGGCACCCTCGGTGATCAGGCAGCCGGCGCCATAGATGCCGGTGGGGTGGAACTGGACGAACTCCATGTCCTGCAGGGGCAGGCCGGCGCGCAGGGTCATGCCGCCGCCGTCTCCGGTGCAGGTATGGGCGCTGGTGGCCGAGAAGTAGGCCCGGCCGTAGCCGCCCGTGGCCAGGATGACCATCTGGCCCTGGAAGCGGTGCAGGGTGCCGTCGTCCAGCTTCCAGGCGGTCACGCCCCGGCAGACGCCTTCGTCCATGATCAGGTCGAGGGCGAAATACTCGATGAAGAACTGGGTGTCGTGGGCCAGGGACTGGCCATACATGGTGTGCAGCATGGCGTGACCCGTGCGGTCCGCCGCGGCGCAGGTGCGCTGGATGGGGGCCTCGCCGAAGTTGCGGGTCATGCCGCCAAAGGCGCGCTGGTAGATCTTGCCATCCGGGGTGCGCGAGAAGGGTACGCCCCAGTGCTCGAGCTCATAGACCGCCGCGGGGGCGTTCCGGCAGAGGTATTCGATGGCGTCCTGGTCGCCCAGCCAGTCCGACCCCTTGACGGTGTCGTACATGTGCCAGCGCCAGTCATCCTCGCCCATATTGCCGAGGCTGGCCGAGATGCCGCCCTGGGCCGCCACCGTGTGCGAACGGGTCGGGAAGACCTTGGTGATGCAGGCGGTCTTCAGCCCCGCCTGGGCGCAGCCGAGGGCGGCGCGGAGGCCGGAGCCGCCGGCACCGACAACGATGACGTCGAACTTGTGATCGATGAATTCGTAAGCGGCCATGACGTCAGAGAGCGCCTCCGAGCGCGACCTTGAGGACGGAGAAGACCGCCAGGGCGGTCACGAGGACGGTGACGAACAGGTTCAGCACGAGAAGCGCCGAGCGTCCGAGCGTCCGGTGGAAGTAGTCCTCGACCACCACCCGGGCACCGGCGTGCATGTGCCAGCCGGACACGATAAGGACAAGGAGGATCAGGACAGCGTTTACCGGGTGGGAAACGAAGGCGACGGCTCCGGCGTATCCGACCGCGGAAATCGAAAGGGCGGCGTAGACCATCCAGAGGGTCAGGGGCACCAGGGCAACGGCACTGACCCGCTCGGCCACCCAGTGGGCGGCGCCATGCCCGGCGGCGCCCCGGCCGCGGGCGCGGGACAGGGGGGTCCTGAGATCGGTCATTGGGGGCCTCCCTGGCCGAGGCCGATGGCCCAGACGATGATCGTCGCGACCACCGAGAAGGCCATGGCCATGATCCCGGACTGGTTCGAGGCCGTGACCGAAAGGCCGAGCCCGGCGTCCCAGAACAGATGCCGGACGCCATTGGCGAGATGGTAGAAGAGCGAGAGGGTCAGGCCAACCAGGACCAGCCGCCCCAGGGGCGAGGCCAGGAGATCCATGTAGGCCGGGTAGGCGTCGGGCCCGGCGCCGAGGGCCAGGGCCCATCCGGCGACGAGGATGGCCCCCGCATAGAGCGCCATTCCGCTCGCCCTGTGGAGGATCGACGTCAACATGGTCAGGTGCCAGCGCCACACCTGAAGGTGCGGCGATAGGGGTCGCTCTCGAACGGGTGTGGTCATCGGCATGTCCTGGCAGACCCCGGCGGACGCCCCCGCGCCCCGGGCCGGCTGCTTGCATTTAAGCCTACAGCACAGGGTGTCAACGAAGGCTTTTCAATCTGATAGGGCGCCGTAGCGGAAGCTCAGGATCGGTCGGCGAGCCAGTCTGCCGATCGCATCTCCTGCAGCCGCGAAGCGGTGCGCTCGAATTCGAAGGCACCGTCCCCGGATGGGTAGAGCCGGGCGGGATCAGCCTCGGCCAGGACGATCAGCCGGGTCCGGGCCTCGTAGAGGGCGTCAACCAGGGTGACGAACCGCCGCGCCGCCTCCCGCCGGGACGGATTGAGCCGCGGCAGGTCCTCCAGGAAGACGGTGTGGAAACGCTCGGCCAGGGCGAGGTAGTCGTTGGGGCCCAGGGCGGCGTCGCAGAGCCGGGCGAACCCGCTGCGGACCAGGCCGCCCGCCGCCGCCGGGAAGTCCAGCCGCCGGCCCATGACCTCGATCGATTCTCCCTCGGAGGCATCGGGGCCCACCATGTCGCGCCACAGGGCGTCGAAGGTGCGACGATTGTCCGGGTCGATGGGCGAAAACCAGGTCCCCGCCGCCCTGAGCCGGTCGAGGCGGTAGTCGTGAGGTCCGGCGACGGACACCACCTCCACCCGGGACTTCAGGAGCGCGATGAAGGGCAGGAAGAGCTGGCGGTTGATGCCATCCCGGTAGAGGTCGTCAGGATGGCGGTTGGAGGTGGCGGTCAGGGTGACGCCCCGGGCGAACAGGGCCTCGAACAGCCGCCCCAGGATCATGGCATCGGCAATGTCCGTGACCTGGAACTCGTCGAAGCAGATCAGGCTGGCGTTCCGGGCGACCAGGTCGGCGACGGGCGGCACCGGGTCATCGCCCCGCACCTGGCCGAACCGCGCCTTGCGGGCCGCCGCATCGCCCGAGCGCCAGGCCCCTATGAGCTCGTGGACCTCGCGCATGAAGACATGGAAATGGGTGCGTCGCTTCCGGGCGACAGGGACGGTCTCGAAGAACAGGTCCATCAGCATGGACTTGCCCCGCCCCACCGGCCCCCAGAGATAGACCCCCTGCGCGGCTTCAGGCTTGCGCCGGAACAGGCCCGACAGGCCGGCGGGACGCGCGGCGGCCAGCTCGGCCTCCAGCCGGGCCAGGCTGGCCAGCCCCGCGGCCTGGGCGGGGTCGGGGCGCAGGTCGCCGGCCGAAACGCGGGCGGCATAGGCCGTTTCCAGGGCGGAGGTCATGCGTTGCGGAACGCTCCGGTCAGCGCATGGTCGGGATGACGAAGGCCTGGTCGGAGATGTCGCCGTCCGGCCAGCGGGCCGTCACCGTCTTGACCTTGGTGTAGAAGCGCACCCCGTCCATGCCGTGCTGGTTGGCGTCGCCGAAGGCCGAGCGCTTCCAGCCGCCGAAGGTGTGATAGGCCAGGGGCACGGGGATCGGCACGTTGATGCCGACCATGCCGACGTTCACGCGGGAGGCGAACTCCCGGGCGGCGCGCCCGTTACGGGTGAAGATGGCGGTCCCGTTGCCGTAGGGATGCTGCGAGGGCAGGGCCAGGGCAGACTCGAAGCTGTCGGCCCGGACCATCTGCAGGACCGGCCCGAAGATTTCGTCCTGATAGCTCTTCATGCCCGGCGTGACCCGGTCGAAGAAGGAGGGGCCGATGAAGAAGCCATTCTCATAGCCCTGCAGGCGGAAGTCGCGGCCATCGACGACCAGTTCGGCGCCCTCGTCCACCCCGGTCTGGATGTAGTCAGTCACCCGCTTGCGGTGGGCGGCGTTGACCACCGGGCCATAGTGGGCACCCTCGTCGGTGGAGATCCCCACCTTGAGCGTGCCGATCTCGGCGACCAGCTTCTCGCGCAGGGCGTCGGCAGTGCGCTCGCCCACGGGCACCACCACGGGCAGGGCCATGCAGCGCTCCCCGGCCGAGCCGAAGGCGGCGCCCGAGAGGTCGCGCACCACCTGGTCCAGGTCCGCATCCGGCAGGACGATGCCGTGGTTCTTGGCGCCGCCCATGGCCTGGACCCGCTTTCCGGCCGCCGCGCCGCGGGAATAGACGTACTGGGCGATGTCCGAAGAGCCCACGAAGCTGACGGCAGCGATCTCGGGGTGGTCGAGGATGGCGTCCACCATGACCTTGTCACCCTGGACGACGTTGAGCACGCCCTTCAGGTCCAGGCCCAGCTCCGCGCCCGCCTGCATGAACAGCTCGGCGAGGCGGACCGGGACGGTGGGATCACGTTCCGACGGCTTGAGGATGAAGGCGTTGCCGACGGCGAGGGCGACCCCCGACATCCATAGCGGGATCATGGCGGGGAAGTTGAACGGAGTGATCCCCGCCGCAATGCCCAGGGGCTGGCGCATGGAATAGACATCGATGCCCGGCCCGGCGCCTTCGGTGTACTCGCCCTTGAGCAGGTGCGGGACACCGCAGGCGAACTCGATCACCTCCAGGCCGCGTTGGATGTCGCCCCGGGAGTCGGCGACCACCTTGCCGTGCTCGCTGGACAGCAGCTCGGCCAGGGACTGCATGTTGGCCTCGAGCAGGCGCTTGAACTCGAACATCACCCGCGCCCGGCGCTGGGGATTCACCGCCGCCCAGGCCGGCTGGGCGCGCAGGGCGGACTGGACCGCCAGCTCAAGCTCGTCAGGGGTTCCCAGGCCAACCTTCGCCTGCACCTCGCCGGTGTTCGGATTGAAGACGTCTCCGAGCCGGGCCGAGGCGCTGGGGGCCGGGGCCCCGTCGATGAAGTGATGAATCTGGCGCATGGGACCGTCCTCGATTGCCTGCCGGTTTCCAATAGTGGCTGGGGCCGGGCGCGCCTAGACCTTGCTTGCGCCCCCAGTCGGCAGGCATGCTGCACCCATGAGCCTTCCTGTCACTACCGGCCCTGGCCCGCACATTGTCGATGTGCTGATCGCCGAGCGGGCACCCCGGCTGGCCGCCAGCCCGGCCTGGCCCCTGGCCCGTCCCCTGCTCTACCGGCTCCTCAACTATCGCAAGGCCCGGACAATGGCGGACGCCGTCGCCCCCCTGGGAGGTCGTGAGGCGCTGGACTACGTGGCCCGGCTCCTCGAGGTCCAGGTTGAGGTGCGCGGCCTGGAACGGATTCCGGAAGCCGGGCGCCTGGTCATCATCTCCAACCACCCGACCGGGATCGCCGACGGAATCGCCACCTACGACGCCCTGCGTGGCCGGCGACCCGACCTCTGCTTCTACGCCAATGCCGACGCCCACAGGGTCGTGCCGCGGTTCTCCGATGTCCTGATCCCCGTGGAGTGGGTCGAGGCCAAGCGTACCCGGGACCGCACCCGAACCACCCTGCAGATGACCCGCGAGGCCATGGAGGCGGAACGGGCGCTGGCGATCTTTCCCGCCGGCCGGCTATCC
>CAIWHQ010000138.1 GCA_903912465.1 uncultured Alphaproteobacteria bacterium
AGGCCCAAAGGGGAGGGCGGCATGCTCAGGTGGCGGATTGGCGACGTGACGGTGACCCGGGTCGTCGAGATGGAGATGCCGGTTCCCTACAACCCGAAGCGGGCCTTCCTGAGGGAGGCCACTCCGGAGGCCCTGGCGGCCATTCCCTGGCTCGCCCCGCACTATGTGACGCCAGAGGGCCACCTGCGCCTGTCCATCCACGCCCTCCTGGTCGAGGCGCCTGGTCTTCGCCTGGTGGTCGACACCTGCATCGGCAATGACCGGCCCCGCAGCCTGGTCGGGGGGCAGGCCCTGTCCACCGGCTTCCTCCAGGCCTTCGAAGCCACGGGCTGGACCCGCGATAGCGTCGACGCCGTGGTCTGCACCCACCTGCATGTGGACCATGTCGGCTGGAACACGATGCGCGAAGACGACCGCTGGGTCCCGACCTTCCCCAAGGCCCGCTACCTGATCGGTCGCCGGGAGTACGATCACTGGAGCGCCGAGGGCGACGACGAGCAGCAGGTCATCCTGTCCGACTCCATCCGCCCGGTCTTTGACGCCGGCCTGGTCGACCTGGTCGAGATGGATCATGTCATCTCCCCCGAGGTGAGGCTGGTCCCGACCCCCGGCCACACGCCCGGCCATGTCAGCGTCCGGATCGAGTCCGCTGGCGAGGTGGGCCTGATCACCGGCGACATGGTCCACCACCCTTGCCAGCTTGCGCATCCGGAGTGGTCGCCGCCCTTCGACAGTGACCCCGCGGCCTCGGCCGTCATGCGCCGCAGCGTCTTCGAGAGCACGGCGGAACAGCCGGTCCTGGTCATCGGCACCCATTTCGCCGCGCCGACGGCGGGTCTGGTCCGGCGGGACGGGGACGCCTTCCGCTTCGAGGGCGCCCCCTCGGAACCCCCAGTCACCTGACAGGCTGGTCCCGGGACGACCCGCGCCCCATATTCGTCGGGCGATTCGCGTGCAGAACCCCCGGGGTGATCTGATGAGCCAGACACTGGCCCACATCGCCGGCAGGCCCATCGGGCCCGGCCATCCGCCCTATGTGGTGGCCGAGATGTCGGGCAACCACAATGGCGACATCAAGCGCGCCCTGGACCTGATCACGGCGGCGGCCGAGGCGGGTGCCGACGCCGTCAAGATCCAGACCTACACCGCCGACACCATCACCCTCGACCATGACGGGCCTGGATTCCGCATCGAGGGGGGCCTTTGGGACGGCCGCCGCCTCCACGAGCTCTACGCCGAGGCCCACACGCCCTGGGACTGGCACGCGCCCCTGTTCGAACAGGCCCGCCAGGCGGGCGTGACCCTGTTCTCCTCGCCCTTCGACTTCACGGCCGTGGACCTGCTCGAAGACCTCGGCGCGCCCGCCTACAAGATCGCCTCCTTTGAACTGGTGGACCTGCCCCTCATCCGCCGGTGCGCCGCGACCGGCCGGCCCCTGGTCATGTCCACGGGGATGGCGTCCGAGGCCGAGATCGCAGAAGCGGTGGAAGCCGCCCGCGGGGCGGGGGCCAAGGACCTGATCGTCCTGCACTGCACGAGCGCCTACCCGGCACCCATGTCGAGCATGAACCTGGCCACCCTGCCCGACATGGCCGAGCGCTTCGGGGTCATGACTGGCCTGTCCGACCACACCCTCGGCACGGCGGCCTCCGTGGCTGCGGTGGCCCTGGGGGCGGTCTTCATCGAGAAGCACTTCACCCTCAGCCGGGCTGAGGGCGGGGTCGACTCCGCCTTCTCCCTGGAACCTGCCGAGCTGGCCGACCTCGTCCGCAGCTGCCGGGGCGCCTGGGAGGCCCTGGGCCATGTCGCCTATGGCCCCGGCGAGGCCGAGGCGGGGAACGCCAGCATGCGCCGCTCCCTCTATGTCAGCGCGCCAGTCCGCAAGGGCGAGGCCTTCTCGGCGGCGAACGTGCGATCAGTCAGGCCTGGCCAGGGCCTGCCTCCAAAGTACCTTGAGGCCGTGATGGGCCAGCGCGCGACCCGGGACATCCCCTTCGGCGAGCCCCTGGACTGGTCCATGGTCGAGGGCGGCGCCCCCGCCTGAGTCGTCTCAGACGTCGGTTTCCCGGCGCGAAAAGGGCAGGGCCAGGATGTCCGCCGAGGTGAAGGCCGGGTTGGCGGGATAGAGGGCGGCGTAGACCCGCTCCACGAAGCTGAAGTCCTCGGGCAGGTCCACCGTCCAACGCAAGGCGCTGTCATCCCGGTCCTGGACCAGGTCGCCCCGGCGGAAGGGCGACCCCGGGCGATAGAGCCAGGGGGTCACATGCTCCCGGTCGTGGGCCGACGTCGCCTCGGCGTGCGCCCGCCTCAGGGCCTCCGAGGTGAAGACCTCGACGTCCAGGCCCCGGGGCCAGGTGCGCACCTGACCGTTCGAGACATAGTCGAACCCGCCCTGCGTCCTCATTTCGATGCAGGCGTCGATCACCACCGGGTCCGCCAGGGGGCAATCGGCGGTCAGCCGCACCAGGTCGCCCTCCAGGCCCAGGGTGTCCATCACCTGGATGAAGCGGCCCAGGACGTCCTCAAGGGGGCCTCGGGCGGTCTCCACCCCGGCTTCGGCCAGGACCTGGGCCAGGATGTCGTCGGACGGGGCCTCACTGGTGGCGACGACAATCCGCTCGAGCCGCCGGCAGCGGCGCAGGCGTTCGATCTGACGCAGGATCATGGGCTGCCCCAGGAGGGGCCTGAGGACCTTGCCCGGCAGGCGGCTGGAACTCATCCGCGCCTGAAGAATCGCCGTGGCCATGGCGGCCTCCCATGCTGCCCCGGTCATCAATAGACCGGGGCGGGGCCGGCGCAAGGGACCCCCGCGACCCGGCGGGCGACTCGGGTCTAAAGTGGGCGCGAGGGAAGGGGGTGGGACCCATGCTGGTGCTTCTGGGTGTGCTGCTTGTGGTGGCGGGTTTCGCCGTGGGCCTGAACCCCCTGTTGGTCGTCTTGGCCTCGGCCCTGGCCACGGGTCTGGCCGCCGGCCTGTCGCCCCTCGAGGTCCTGGCCGCCTTCGGAAAGGCCTTCAACGAAAACCGCTATGTCAGTGCCGCCTGGCTGATCCTGCCGGTCATCGGCGTCCTGGAGCGGTCCGGACTGCAAGAGGCCGCGCGCGGCCTGATCGGGCGGCTGAGGTCGGTGACCTTCGCCCGGCTGATGCTGTCCTACCTCCTCTTCCGGCAGGCGACATCGGCCCTTGGCCTGACCTCCATCGCCGGCCAGACCCAGACCATCCGCCCGATCATCGCCCCCATGGCCGAGGCTGCCCGGGCCGTGGAGACGGGGGTGTCCGAAGTCGCCCCTGCCGAGGCCCAGAGGGTGCGAGCCTTCGCGGCGGCGACCGACAACATCGGCCTCTTCTTCGGCGAGGACATCTTCCTGGCCATCGGCTCCATCCTTCTCATGGTCGGCTTCCTGGAGCAGAACGGGATCACGGTGGAGCCCCTGCACCTGTCGGTCTGGGCCATTCCCACAGCCATCGCCGCCTTCCTCGTCCACGGCGTACGTATCCTCATGTTTGGCCGCCGCGAGAGGCCCCGGCCATGATCGGCCTGACCCAGGTCTACGCCCTCGCGGGCTTCGTCTTCGCCGGCTTCGCGGTGCTGAGCCTGCGGGATCCGACCAACCCCCGCCGGGTGCGCAACGCTCTCTTCTGGGGCCTCTTCGCCCTGTCCTTCCTGGCGGGCGACCGGCTGGGGGACCTCGGCAACGGCATACTGGTCCTGGTGATGGCCCTGGCTGCGGCCCTCGGCCTTGGGCGAAGCGGCGCCGGTGCCGCAGACGCCGAAGCGCGCGCCGCCTCCGCCCGGGCCTACGGACTTCGCCTCTTCCTGCCCGCCCTGTTGATCCCCCTCATCGTCCTGGCCGGAAGCCTGGGCGCGCGCCATGGCGGTCCGGCCCTGGCGGCCCTGGTGGACCCGAAGCAGGCCACCCTGGTCTCCCTCGGCGTCGCCACCCTGGTCGTCGCCGTCCTGTCGGTGCGCCTGTTCCGCCAGCCGGTCCTTTCACCCCTGACAGAGGGCCTTCGCCTTGCGGACACCGTGGGCTGGATGGCCCTCCTGCCCCAGATGCTCGCCGCCCTGGGCGCCGTCTTCGCCCTGGCCGGGGTCGGCGGCGTGGTGGGCGAGACCGTGACCCGCGTCTTTCCCATGGACTCCCGGATGGCGGCGGTGGCCGTCTATTGCCTGGGTATGGCCGGCTTCACGGTCCTGATGGGCAACGCCTTCGCCGCCTTCCCGGTGATGACCGCAGGCGTAGCCCTGCCGGTGCTGGTCGGGCGTTTCGGCGGCGACCCCGCTGCGGTCTGCGCCATCGGCATGCTGTCGGGATTCTGCGGCACCCTGCTCACACCCCTGGCGGCCAACTTCAACCTGGCACCGGCGGCCCTGCTTGACCTGGACGACCGTTTCGCCGTCATCAGGGCCCAGGTGCCTACGGCGCTCGTCCTCCTCGCCGTCAACACGGTCCTGATGAATGTCTTCGCCTTCCCTGCTCACCCCTGAGATCGCCGCCGGCTTCGCCCGGATCGCCCTTGGGCACGTCACGCGCCCCTGGCCCTACAAGCTGGACCAGGTGCTCACGGGCGAAGGCGATCTGGCCGGCCCGCGACACCTTCACCCGATCTTCTTTGGCAGCTTCGACTGGCACTCCTGCGTGCACGGCTACTGGCTGCTTGCCGCCGTCCGCCGCCGGTATCCGGACCACCCCGTCGCCGCGGAGATCGACGCCCGTTTCGCGGAGGCCTTCACGGAAGCTGCTGTGGAGGGGGAGCGCGCCTTCCTGCGCCGTCCCTCCGCCCGCGGGTTCGAGCGCCCCTACGGCTGGGCCTGGCTCCTGAAGCTCCAGGCCGAACTGATCGCCCTCGGCGGGCCCTGGGCGGCGCGCCTTGCCCCCCTCGCGGCTGACTTCGCCGACCGCTTCCGCAACCACCTGCCCCTGGCCACCTATCCGGTGCGCTCCGGGGTGCATTCCTCCACCGCCTTCGCCCTGGCCCTGGCCCTGGACTACGCCGAGGCCACGGGGGATTCCGGCCTGGGCGACCTGCTGCGCACCAAGGCCCTGGCCTGGTACGCCCGGGATCAGGACTGCCAGGCCTGGGAGCCCTCCGGAGAGGACTTCCTGTCTCCCGCCCTGATGGAGGCCGAGTGCCTGCGCCGGGTCCTGCCGGGCGAGGAATTCCGCACCTGGTTCGCGGGCTTCCTGCCCCGGGCCGCGGCGGGCGAACCCGCCAGCCTCTTCACCCCCGCCAGCGTCAGCGACCGCAGCGATGGCAAGATCGCTCACCTCGATGGCCTCAACCTGTCCCGGGCCTGGTGCTGGCACAACATCGCCGCCGCCCTGGACACCGGGGACCCCGCCGCCGCCGCCGCCCGGGCCGCGGCCGAGGCCCACCTCGCCGCCAGTCTGCCCCATGTGGCCGGCGACTACATGGGCGAGCACTGGCTGGCCAGCTTCGCCCTGCTGGCCCTGACGGCGGGCGAGGATCCAGCGCCGGACCCTTGGCCTGAACTTCAGGCCGAAGTGCCCGGGACGGGAGCGCCGGAGGGATCTGCCGAAGCGGCGGCCTTCGCCCTTCGCCAGGGCCGGCTTGTCCTTCTTCCGACCGAGACCGTCTATGGCCTGGCGGCGGACGCCGGGGACCCGCGGGCAGTCGCCGCCCTCTATGCCGCAAAGGGCCGGCCGGCCTTCAACCCCCTGATCGCCCATGTCGCCGACGTGGAGGCCGCGCGCCGGATTGCCGTCTTCAGTCCCGAGGCCGAGATCCTGGCCGCCGCCTTCTGGCCCGGTCCCCTGACCCTGGTCCTGCCGGTCCAGCCCGGCGGTCGGGTCTGCGACCTGGCCCGGGCCGGACTGGACACGGTGGCGGTGCGCGTCCCCGCCCATCCCCTGGCCCGGCAGGTGCTTGAGGCCTTCGGGGGGCCCGTCGCCGCGCCGTCGGCCAACCGGTCCGGACGACCCAGTCCCACCACCTTCGAGGCGGCCGTCTCCGAGACCGGCGGGGCCGCTGCCGTCGCCCTGGACGGCGGTCCCTGCGAGGTCGGGCTGGAGTCCACCGTGGTCGCCCTGCTGGATACGCCGCGCCTGCTGCGTCCGGGCCGGGTGACCCGGGACCAGATCGAGGCCCTGGTCGGTCCCCTGGCCGAAGCCGAGGCGGACGCCCGCCGGTCCCCTGGCCGGCTGACCCGCCACTACGCCCCGGAAGCCCCCGTCCGGCTCGGGGCCGAGGGTCCGGGTCCGGGCGAGGTCTTTCTGGCCTTCGGACCCGCCGCGGAAGGGCCGGACGTCCTCAACCTCAGCCCCTCGGGAGACCTGGTAGAGGCCGCCGCCAACCTCTTCACCTTCCTGCGGGCAGCGGACGCCCGGGGTGCATCCGGCATCGCCGTGGCGCCCATTCCCGAGGCCGGGCTGGGCGAGGCGATCAATGACCGCCTGCGTCGGGCAGCGGGCGCCATCGGCTGAGCGGTGCGCTCTGGCTTCCCGGGCACCGAGCGCCTAACTTCTCCCGCATGACTTTCCCGCCCTCCGACGCCCTGCTGAACCGGCTCAAGGCCCTGGTCGGGCCCTTGGGCTGGACGGACGACCCGGAGATCCTCGCCCCCCGCCTGGTGGAATGGCGCGACCGCTGGAGCGGGGCGACGCCGCTCATGCTGTCCCCCGCCTCCACGCAGGAGACCGCCGCCATCGTCCGCCTCTGCGCTGCCGAGGGCGTGGCCCTTACGGTCCAGGGCGGGAATACAGGCCTGGTCGGCGGCCAGATCCCCCAGGGCGAGGTCCTGTTGTCGACGCGCCGGATGCGGGCCATCCGGGATGTCGACCCCGTCGATGACGTCCTTGTCG
>CAIWHQ010000139.1 GCA_903912465.1 uncultured Alphaproteobacteria bacterium
CATGTATCAACAACAACAGTCGCAGCTGCGGACCAACAGCCGGGGCGAGGCCTATGTCATCGGACCGACCGGCTCCCAGCTGACGATCCGGGACCTGCCGCCGCCGGACACCGGGCGCTGGGTGATCCGTCGCAAGGCCGAAGTGGTGGCTGCCGTTCGCGGCGGACTGCTCAGCCTCGAGCAGGCCTGCGAACGGTACTCTCTGACGCAGGAGGAGTTCCAGGCCTGGCAGAAGTCCATCGAGAAGCACGGCCTTGCCGGGCTGCGGACCACGCGGCTCCAACAGTACCGCTGAGTTTCCGTCCCCGTTCCACGGGGGTAACCGAGCGGCCGCATCCCCACCCCCGGGATGCGGCCGTCTCGCGTTTCAGGATGCCCCGCTCACACCGCCCTGTCAGGTCCGTCGCCCAGGCGCCGAACCCGGATCGAGATCCGCTCGCGCTCGCCGGCACGCCGCTCCACCAGGAGCCGCGCCACCTGGGCATCGTCGTGGAAGACATAGCCCTTGATGGCGTCCAGCAGGGCCTTGGCCAGGTTGTCCAGGTCCATCCAGGGCGGATCGCCCACATAGTCCATGACGATCTCCACCGAGAACTCGCCCCAGGCGGGCCGGCCGCCCCGCCAGGCCTTGCGGAAGAACTCATAGATCAGCGGCTTGTAATAGCGGCTCTGGGTGGTCAGGCCGTCGACGACCACCTCGATGGTGCCCTCATGCTCGCGGGCGCGCACCTTGCCGTGATGGGTCCAGCCCGCGTCCATGGCCATCCTCCGGCGGCGGCCGCCTTGAAGTCTGGCCGGGCTCCGCTAAACCGGGCGCACATTCGACCGGAGGCCCGCCATGAGCAAGACCCGCACTGAAACCGACACCTTCGGCCCCCTCGAGGTCGACGCCTCAGTCTACTGGGGTGCCCAGGCCCAGCGTAGCCTCGGCAACTTCAAGATCGGCTGGGAGAAGCAGCCCCTGCCCGTCGTCCGCGCCCTCGGCATCGTCAAGCGCGCCGCCGCCGAGGCCAACATGGAACTGGGCCGGCTGGATGCGAAGATCGGTCAGGCCATCGTCGCCGCTGCCCAGGAGGTGATCGACGGCAAGCTCGACGCCCACTTCCCCCTGTCAGTCTGGCAGACCGGCTCGGGCACCCAGTCGAACATGAACGCCAACGAAGTCATCTCGAACCGGGCCATCGAGATGCTGGGCGGCGTGATGGGGTCCAAGGCTCCCGTCCACCCCAACGACCACGTCAACATGAGCCAGTCGTCCAACGACACCTATCCCACGGCCATGCACATCGCTGCCGCCGAGCAGGTGCACCACGACGTCCTGCCGGCCCTCGAGCATCTTCTGGCCGCCCTGCGCGTCAAGCAGGCCGCCTTTGATCCCATCATCAAGATCGGCCGCACCCACACCCAGGACGCCACCCCCCTGACCCTCGGCCAGGAGTTCTCCGGCTATGCCCAGCAGGTGGAGAACGGCCTGAAGCGCATCCGCCTGGCCCAGCCGGGCCTGCTCGAGCTGGCCCAGGGCGGCACCGCCGTCGGTACCGGCCTCAACGCCCCCGTCGGCTTCGCCGAGCTTGTCGCGGCCAGGATCGCCGCCATCACCGGCCTGCCCTTCGTCTCGGCGCCCAACAAGTTCGAGGCCCTGGCTGCCCATGACGCCATGGTCTTCAGCCACGGCGCCCTGAACACCATCGCCGGCTCCCTGTTCAAGATCGCCAACGATATCCGCTTCCTGGGCTCCGGCCCCCGGTCCGGCCTGGGCGAGCTGTCCCTGCCTGAGAACGAGCCCGGCTCGTCCATCATGCCGGGCAAGGTCAACCCGACCCAGTGCGAGGCCCTGACCATGGTCTGCACCCAGGTCTTCGGCAACCACGCCACCCTGACCTTCGCCGGCGCCTCGGGCCATTTCGAGCTGAACGTCTTCAACCCGGTCATGGCCTACAACTTCCTGCAGTCCTGCCGCCTGCTGGCCGACGCCGCCGTCTCCTTCACCGACAACTGCGTCGTCGGGATCGAGGCCCGCGAGGACAACATCAAGGCTGCCCTCGAGCGCTCCCTCATGCTGGTCACGGCCCTGGCGCCCAAGATCGGCTATGACGCGGCGGCCAAGATCGCCAAGACCGCCCACAAGAACGGCACCACCCTGCGGGAGGAGGCCGTCGGCGGCGGCTACGTCACCAACGAAGAGTTCGACGCGGTCGTCCGGCCCGAGAACATGATCTCGCCAGGCTGATGCAGGTCGTCCGCCTCCAGGACGGGCTTCCGGGGGATTTCGACCGCCTGCGGGCTGCGGCGGCGGCGGAGGGCTGGCGGCACATGGACCGGCTGTCGGCGGAAGTCGAGGCCGGTGCCCCCGTCTTCCTCGCCCTGTTCGCTGTGCGCGAGGGCGGCGGCCTCGTGGGGATCGGCGGCCTGACGCAAGAGCCCTCGCCGGACGATGGGGGCCCCGCCCTGCGCCTGCATCGTCTCTACGTCCACCCGGATACCCGCCGGCGGGGCGTCGGCCGCACCCTCGCCTCGGCCCTGATCCAGGAAGGGCTCGACAGCGTCCGACGCCTCACCGTCCATACGGACGATGCCCACGCAGAGGCCTTCTGGCGGGCGCAGGGGTTTGCACTCGTTTCAGGGAAGGCCTGGAACCTGGAATTCCGGGGCTGAGCCCGGACGCCTACATCCGCCGCCAGACGGCGAAGTCGGCCAGCTCCATCATCGCCGCCTTCCATCCGTCCGCGCTGTCGAACTCCGACAGGGCCGTCTTGGCTTCGGCGGCATAGGTCTCGGCCAGGGCCAGGGTCGACTCCAGGGCACCGCAACCGGCGATCAGCGCCCGCGCCCGCTCGAAGTCCGCCTCGGTCTGTTCGCGCCGGCCGACCGTACGCTCCCAGAAGCCCTGTTCCTCCGCGCCCGTCCGGGCCACGGCCAGGATCAGGGGCAGGGTCGCCTTGCCCTCCCGGAAGTCATCACCGGGGTTCTTGCCCAGGGTGTCGCTGGCCCCGGAATAGTCCAGGGCGTCGTCCACCAGCTGGAAGGCCAGGCCCAGGTTCTGGCCAAAGCGCCGCAGCCGGGCGCAGTCGCCCGCCCCGGCCCCGGCCGAGACCGCGCCGGCCTCCGACGCGGCGGCGAACAGCTCGGCGGTCTTGGCGCCAATGATCTCCAGGTAGGTCTCCTGGGGCAGGTCCAGGTCGTGGGCGCGGGTCAGCTGCAGCACCTCGCCCTCGGCGATCACCCGACTGGCCCGGGCCAGGATCTCCAGGGCCGGCATGGACCCGGCCTCGACCATCAGCTCGAAGGACCTGGCGAAGAGGAAGTCCCCCACCAGCACGCTGGCCGGAGCGCCCCAGATCAGGTGGGCCGCCACCTTGCCCCGCCTCAGCTCGGAGGAGTCGATGACGTCATCGTGCCGCAGGGTGGCCGTGTGGATGAACTCCACCGCCGCCGCCAGGTTCAGGCAGGCGTCGTCCTTCGCCCCCGCAAGGCGGGCCGCAGCGATGGTCAGGAGGGGCCGCAGGCGCTTGGCCGATCCGCCGATCAGGTGCTCGGCCAGGGCCGGGATGACCGGCAC
>CAIWHQ010000140.1 GCA_903912465.1 uncultured Alphaproteobacteria bacterium
GCCGCGCCCGACGCCCCGGCTGCGACCGCCGTCCAGGTCCATCCCCACGCCCGGCTGGTCCCCTCGGGCCGGTTCGCGGAAGCGGCCGACGGCCCCCTGACCGTCGCCTTCCTGGGCATGCCCTCGGCCTACAAGGGGTGGCCGGTCTTCACCGACCTGGCCGAACGGTTCCGGGACGATCCGCGCTACCGATTCGTCCGCCTGGGGTCAGCCGCTGCGCCGGGGGCACCCGCTGACCACATCGAGGTGTCGGTCACCGCCGATAACCCTCACGCCATGCGCGAGGCCCTCGATTCCGCCCGGGTCGACGTGGCGATCCTCTGGTCCCTCTGCCGGGAGACCTTCTCCTTCGCCGCCTACGAGGCCGCAGCTGCGGGGGCAGCCATCCTTACCGGACCGGACAGTGGCAACATCGCCGCCTTCACCCGGACCGGCGGCCACGGCCTGGTCCTGCCCGATGAGGCGAGCCTGTTTGCCCAGTTCGAATCCGGCGCCGTACAGTCCCTGTCGCGCAAGGTGCGCCGCCCTGAGATCTGCGAGATCGAGTACAGTGGCATGAGCGTGGATCTGCTGGAGTCCCTGTCGTGAAGGTCCTGGTCTATTCGAGCTTCACCTTCTCCTACCTGAACCGGGCCCGGGTCCTCTACCAGACCCTGCGGCGGTTCCACCCGGACTGGGAGACCGTGGCGCTGATCACGGACGAGCCACCTCCGGGTTTCGTTTTCGACCCCGCTTCCGAGCCCTTCGACCGGGTGGTCTGGGCGAAGGACCTGGGGATCGAGGCCTTCCGGGGCTGGCTCTTCCGGCACGATGTCGTCGAAGTCTGCACGGCGGTGAAGGGCCCGTTCCTGCACCAGGTGTGCGAGGCGGGAGTGGCCGACATCGCCATATACCTCGACCCGGACACGGCCCTCTTCGCGCCCCTCGATCCCCTGGTGGAGATGCTGGGCGCCTCCGACATCCTGCTGACGCCGCACCTGATCGACCCCAATGACGACCGGGCCTCGATCCTCGACAATGACCTGTCGGCCTCGCGCACCGGCATCTTCAACCTGGGCTTCGTGGCGATCCGCACCACCGGCGAGGGCGCCCGCTTCGCCCGCTGGTGGAACGACCGCCTGCTGGCCTTCTGCTACGACGACATCCCCAGCGGGCTCTTCGTGGACCAGAAGTGGTGCGACCATGTCCCGGCCCTGTTCGACCGGGTGAAGGTGGTCCGCGACCCCGGCTACAACGTCGCCAGCTGGAACCTTTCGACCCGGAAGGTCGCGATCACCCGGCAGGGCGAGATCCTCGTCAACGGCGCGACCCTGCGCTTCTGGCACTTCACCAAGCTGGGCCCGACGGGCGACGTCATGACCAAGCGCTATGCCGGCGACAACTTCGAGGTCTACGAGGTCTGGCGCTGGTACAAGGAGGCGGTTGCGGCGGCCACCGACCCGGCCATCCCCGAGCGCTGGTGGGCGCACGGACAGTTCGACGACGGGACGCCGATCGCCAAGCCCCAGCGGGTGCTCTACCGCGAGCGCGCCGACCTGCAGGCGGCCTTCCCCGACCCCTTTGCGGGCGGCTACCAGGCCTGGTGGAAGGCCGAGGGTCCGGGCCGGAATGGCTAGTCCCAAGCCCACCCCCGAGCCCACCCCCGAGGCCATCCGGCTGTCGGCCTCCGTCGATGCCGCGGCCGTGCGGCTGGCTGCCCTGCGCACCGAGGTCCAGAGGGCGGAGACCGCCGAGGCCCTGGCCCGGCTACGCCTGGGCGAGGCCCTGGTCGAGGCCCTGTGCGCCCGGTCGGTGGCCGAGGCCCGGCTCCGCGCCTCCCTTTTCGACCGCTACCGGACCTCCGCCCTGGCCCTGCGGCGACCGGACCGGCGCAACCGGCTCCGCAGGCTGGCGGAGAAGGTTCTGGCGCGGTTCGGAGGTCCCGGCCGGTCCCTCGTCCGCGCCCGGGCGGCCCTGGGCGCCGGAGCGGCCCTGTTCGATCCCGACCACTACCGCGCCAACGTCCCCGGGCCGGTCGGTGCCGACCCCCTGGCCCACTACCTGGTGTGGGGCGGCGACGCCCGCCTGTCGCCACATCCCCTTTTCGATTCAAGCTTCTACGCCGGGCTCAACGCCGACGCCCTGGCCCGGACGGGCCTGACGCCCCTGGACCATTTCCTGCGCGAGGGCGCCGCCGACGGCCGCGATCCGCACCCCCTCTTCAGCCTGGAATGGTATGTCTCCCAGGCCCCCGAACTGGCCGCGACGGGGGAGAATCCGGTGCTCCACTACCTGCGCAGCGGCGCGGCGCGGGGGCTGTCGCCGCACCCCCTCTTCGACCCGGCCTGGGTGCGGGAGGGCGGGGGCGACCTTGTCTGGTACCTCACGGAAGGCTGGCGGCAGGGCGCCTCGCCCCACCCCCTGTTCGACCCGGCCTGGCGGCGGGTATCGGGGCTGGACGACGGCGAAACTGAGCCCCTCGCGCGCTTCGTCCTGACCGCCAAAGACACCCTGGAAAGCCCCGGTCCCCTCTTTAATTCAAAGGCTTATGCCGAAGCTCGGGGCGAGGCCATGGACCCCGCAAAGGACCCCCTGAGCGACTACCTGGCCGGCGGCGCCTGGGCCGTCCTGGGGCCGGAAGGGCTCCACCCGGCCCTCGCAATCCTGGACGATCCGGAGGCTATACGGTCAGGAATGACCCCGGCCGAGGCCCTGGCGCGGCGCTCAGGAGCGGCCACCTAGCTGGCGCCAGACCTCGGCGTAATAGTCGGGGATGTAGTGGAAGGGGCTCAGGCCCCAGATGTGGTCCGGGTCCGAAACGATCAGGGAATCCAAGGCCTTCACCACCTCCAGTCCGGGAAGGGTGGCGCGGGTGGCAGCGTGCATGCGCGCCAGGCGGGCATTGTGCGCCAACCGCGAGGCGCGCCGGCCAGGGGTGATCTCCAGGTCCGGGTCGAGGGCCTCGATGCGTCCCGACGACGTCCGCATGGCGTCCGCCCAGGCGGCCTCATGCAACACGACACGGGCC
>CAIWHQ010000141.1 GCA_903912465.1 uncultured Alphaproteobacteria bacterium
CCGAGGCGATGCGACGGCCGTGGTGGAAGGCTGTGAAGAGGTCCTGGGTCATGACGCCGATCTAGGCGCGCCCAGCCAGGGAGTCAATATTACCCGGGTAAAATATGATGGGAGAGGTGGGTTGACCCCCTCACCGGGCTTTGCCCGGAGCTCCCCCTTGATGGGGAGCAATTGGCTACCTTCATTCCTCCCCCCAGGGGGAGGTGGACCGCGCAGCGGGCCGGAGGGGGTTTGCTGAGCCGCCGTTGACCCCCTCACCCGGCAATGGGCCCACGAACGCGGGGGGCCCCGTGAGGGGAAGTTATGTTGCGTCGGAGGGGAGACCTGGTGCCGCCGGGCAGGATTGAACTGCCGACCTCAGCCTTACCAAGGATGCGCTCTACCACTGAGCTACGGCGGCGAAAGGCGAGGCGGCGGCTATAGCCAAAGCCGCGCCGGACGGGAAGGGGAAAAAGGTAGCCTTGCCCGAGGGCCCGGCTTGACCCCGGCGGCGGCAGGCCGCATCCCCGGAGGGTGAAGACGACACGCCCTCCTGCAGACGCGCCCGAGGCGGCCCGGCGTGAGGCCCGGCGGGCCCAGGCCCTGCGGTCCAACCTGCGCCGGCGCAAGACCCCGGCGCCGCCCCCGCCCGCTGACGCCTCCGATCCCCCTTGCGACTCCCGCCCGCCGGTCTAGAACCCGCAGGGAACGGTGGAGACGGACCGACGTGGCGAAACAGCCCCCCAAGGCGACGGCCCTGAAACTCCTGGCGGAGGATGCCGAGGACCTGGAGGTGCTGGCCGCCGCCCTGCAGGACGCCGTGCTGAAGATCGGCGACATCACCTGGGAGGCGCAGACCCGGCGCCTGACCCTGGCGCTGAACCGCTATCGCTGGGGCGCACCCGAGCCGGAGCGCGTGCGCTCGGCGGTGCAGGTGGGCTCTGTCCTGGGGGTCCAGGCCCGGCGCCTGCGGCGAAACGCCCGGGAGGCGGTGGTCGAACTCCTGACCCTGACCTTCGAGCCCGGCGAGGCGCCCGGCGGGCGGCTGGTCTTCCGCTTTGCGGGCGATGGGGACCTGGCCGTGGAGGTCGAATGCCTGGACCTGGTGCTGGCCGACCTCTCCGAGCCCTGGCCGGCGAAGTCCGAACCCCGACACGAAGACTGACGGCGAGGTCAGGAACCCGCGGGATTCCCGGCGACTGTGGCGCCCGCCCCATGGCCTCGCGCCGCCGCCGGGTCTAGATAGGCTCCATGCGCCGCTTCAACTTCCAGGACGCCGATTTCTCCGCTCAGTTCGGCGCCTTCGCCGACGCCCGGCGGGACACGCCCGAGACGGTGGACGCCGCCGTGCGCGAGGTGCTGGACGCGGTCCGCGCCCGGGGCCTGGAGGCCCTGCTGGACTTCACCCGCCGCTTCGATGGGGTGGAGCTGGACGCCGAGGGCCTGGGGGTCAGCGCCGAGGAGATCGCAGAGGGCGCCGCGGCCTGTGCGCCGGAGGTGCGGGAGGCCATCGCCTTCGCCGCCCAACGGATCGAGGCCTATCACGCCCGCCAGAGGCCGGCTGACGTCCGCTTTACCGACGAGGCGGGGGTGGAACTGGGCTGGCGCTGGACGCCCCTGGACTCGGTGGGGATCTACGTGCCCGGCGGCCGGGCGGCCTATCCCTCGACCGTACTCATGAACGCCGTGCCCGCCCGGGCGGCGGGGGTCGGCCGGATCGCCATGGTGACCCCGCCCGGCCGGCTGCAGCCCGCCGTCCTGGCCGCAGCTCACGCCGCGGGGGTCTCGGAGATCTGGCGGGTCGGCGGAGCCCAGGCCGTGGCGGCCCTGGCCTATGGCGCCGGGCCGATCCGGCCGGTGGACAAGATCGTCGGGCCGGGCAACGCCTGGGTCACGGCGGCCAAGCGGCGGGTCTATGGCCAGGTGGGCATCGACGCCCTGGCCGGCCCGTCGGAGATCGTGGTGGTGGCGGACGCGGACAACGACCCGGCCTGGATCGCCGCGGACCTGCTTTCTCAGGCCGAGCACGACCCTGCCGCACAGTCGATCCTGATCACTGATGACGCCGCCTTCGCCGACCGGGTGGTCGCCGAGGTCGAGGCCCAGCTGAAGACCCTGGCCACGGGCGAGACTGCCGCCCGCTCCTGGGCCGACCACGGGGCGGTGATCCTGGCGCCTCTGGACGAGACCGCCGCCCTGGTGGACCGCCTCGCGCCCGAGCACGTGGAGCTGGCGGTCGCCGACCCCGAGGCCCTGTCGAACCGGATCCGGCACGCCGGGGCCATTTTCCTGGGGCGTTACACGCCGGAGGCCCTGGGGGACTATGTGGCCGGGTCGAACCATGTCCTGCCGACCAGCCGGGCGGCGCGCTTCTCTTCGGGCCTGTCGCTCTATGACTTCCTGAAGCGCACCTCGCTCGTCCGGGCCGGGGAGGGCGGGTTCGCCATCCTGGGCCCGCACACCGTCGCCCTGGCCGAGGCCGAGGGCCTGCCCGCCCATGCGCGCTCGGCCGCCCTGCGCCTGAGCCGGGGCGGGTGACGGCCATGCGCGGTTTGCTTTAGGATCGGACGGTAGCTTGCGAACCGGACATGGCCGAGCCTGACCGTACCCTCCAGCGCCTGCAGAGCGTCGAGCTGGACGATGAGTCCCTCGCGGCGGTCTCGCGCGACCAGGAGCAGGAACGGAAGATCGCCATCTTCGACCTGCTGGAGCAGAACTATTTCGCCCCCGAGGGCGCGGCCGGCGGGCCCTACGACCTGCACATGGGCCTGATCGAGAACCGGCTGATGCTGGACGTCTCCGGCCCGGACTACCAGCGGCGGCACATCCTTTCGCTGTCGCCCTTCCGGGGGCTGATCCGGGACTATTTCATGATCTGCGAAAGCTATTACCAGGCCATCCGGCAGGCCACGCCGTCGCAGATCGAGGCCCTCGACATGGGACGCAGGGGCCTGCACAACGAGGCCAGCGAGCTCCTTCAGCGGCGGCTGGAGGGCAAGGTCGAGACCGACATGGACACGGCGCGCCGGCTCTTCACCCTGATTACCGCCCTGCACTGGAAGGGCTGAGGGGCAGGGCCTGCGCCTGGGCAGTCGACCTTGGCAGGCGACTTAAGGTATAGAGCCGGGCTTCCGGCCCGTTCACCCGCGATTCCGCAGGTCCGGTGCCGTTTTTGTCGACCCCAAGTGTGGAGCCTGCATGGCCAAGGAAGAACCCCTCGAGTTTCCGGGCACCGTCAGCGAGGTGCTGCCCAACGCCACCTTCCGCGTGAAGCTCGAAAACGATCACGAGATCATCGCCCACACAGCCGGAAAGATGCGCAAGAACCGCATCCGGGTGTCGGCGGGCGACAAGGTGCTCGTGGCCATGACCCCCTACGACCTCTCCAAGGGCCGCATCACCTTCCGGGTCCGCTAAACCCGCCATGCCCCCGAGGCTGGTCCTGGCTTCCGAGAGCCCGCGACGCCGGGACCTGCTTGATGCCATCGGTCTTTCGCCGGACCTCATCGCCCCCGCCGACATCGACGAGACCCCGCTGAGGGATGAGCTTCCCCGGCGGCTGGCCGCGCGCCTGTCCGCCGCCAAGGCCGATGCCGTCGCCGCGATCCATCCCGATGACTATGTCCTGGCCGCCGACACCGTGGTGTCGGTGGGCCGCCGAATCCTGCCCAAGGCCGCGGATGCCGACGAGGTGGCCCAGTGCCTGAAGCTGCTGTCGGGACGGGCGCACCGGGTGGTCACTGGGGTCAGCGTCCGCGGGCCGGGTGGCCGGCGGGGCGACCGGGTGGTGGAGACCCGCCTGAAGATGCGTCGCCTGACCGAGGCTGATATCCGCGCCTACGCCGACAGTGGCGAGGGGGTGGGCAAGGCCGGCGGCTATGGCATCCAGGGGCGGGCGGGTGCGTTCATCCTGTCGCTCAGCGGCTCCTGGCCGGCGGTGGTGGGCCTGCCCCTGCACGAGACCGA
>CAIWHQ010000142.1 GCA_903912465.1 uncultured Alphaproteobacteria bacterium
GCCAACATCGCCTTCGCCCGGCCAGACGCGACGGAGGCGGAGATCCAGGCCGCCGCCGAGGCGGCGGAACTTGCTGCCTTCATCCAGGCGACGCCGGGGGGCCTCTCGGTCCGGGTGGGCGAGCGGGGCCTGAAGCTTTCGGGTGGAGAGCGCCAAAGGGTGGGTATAGCCCGGGCGCTTCTGGCGGATCCCCGGCTCCTAATCCTCGACGAGGCGACGTCGGCCCTGGATGGTCCCACCGAGGCGGCGATCCAGGAAACACTCCGGCGCGTCCGTCGCAACCGCACCACCCTCGTGGTCGCGCACCGGCTGTCGACCGTCGTGGACGCCGACCAGATCCTGGTCCTGAGGCAGGGCCGCATCGTCGAGCGCGGCGACCACGCCACCCTCCTGTCCCGGGGCGGGGAATACGCTGCCCTCTGGCGCCGACAGACCCGGGAAGGCTGAAGCCCTCCCGGCCCTGACTATTCCGCAGGCGTCGGCGACGGTGCTTCCGGTCCGCCCTGGGGCAGGCGACCCCCCTCGAAGGTGCGCTGGCGGGACTTCAGTCCTACCCGCCGGCGAATGGCGTCGAACACGGTTCCGAACCGGGCGGAAAGGACCTTTGGCATGGCCAGCATGACCGGTGTCACCACCAGGGTCAGCAGGGTTGCGAAGGACAGGCCCCACACCACTGCGGCCGACAGCTGGACCCACTGCCCCGATCCCGGCGCCCGGTACTCAATGACCAAGTTGCGGAAGTTCGGGTGCAGCTGGAACATCAGAGGAAGCAGGCCGACCACCGTCACTAGCGTCGTCAGCATAACCGGACGGAAGCGCTGGGCCGAGGCCCGTACAGCCGCCTCGTGGGCGTTGTAGCCCGAGCGCTTCAATTGGTAGAAGCTGTCGACCAGCACGATGTTGTGGCCCACCACCACCCCGGCCAGGGCGACGACGCCCGTCCCCAGCATGATCACCGATATGTAGTTGAAGGTGTTGGCGAAGTTGACCACCACGCCTAGCAGCACCCCGACGGTGGATAGCAGCACGGCGAACAAGGTCACAGCGACGCCCCAGAAGCTGTTGAACTGCCAGAGCAGGATGATCATCATCATGAACAGGGCCGCGAAGAGCGCGGTGATGAAGAAGAGGACAGCTGCGCGGCCTTCCTCGTCTGCGCCCGTGAACTTCCACTTCACTGTCGAATCGATCGGGGCCTTCTCCAGCCAGGGCCGAAGTTCTGCGATCTTCTGGTTGGCGGCGACACCCTTGGGCACGTTGGCCTGGACGATGACCAGCCTTTGCCCGTCGCGCCGCTGGATCTGGGTGACCTGCTGGGCCGGCTTGCGAATGACGAAGTAACTTGCCGGCACCGGCCCGAAGGGCGTGCCGATCTTGAGCGAGTCCAGGGCGTCGAGATTGCGGCCTTCCGGCGTGAAGCGCACCCGGATGTCCAGTTCGTCCTCGGCGTCGTTGGGCCGGAAGCGGCCCACCAGGACACCGGTCGTGGTGTACTGGATGGCCTGGCCGACGGTGAGAACGTCGACGCCGTAGCGCCCCGCAGCCTCGCGGTCGACATCGAGGTTCCACTCAATGCCCGGCGACGTTCGGTTGTCCTCGATATCGATGATCTGCGGGTCGGTCGCGAGCTTGGCCTTGACCAGGTTCGCCGCCGCATCCAGCGCTTCGGGATTGTTGCCCCTCATCTCGACCTGGACGGACTTTCCAGTGGGCGGACCCTGCTCGGGGGCCCTCATCTCGGTCTCAATGCCGGGGACATTGGCGATACGGCGTTCAACCTCTGCGGCAAGCTCCGGACCCTTCAGACCCAGGCGAACCCGTTCCTCGTACTTTACGAACTCCACCTCCAGGGTCCCGATGGTGTCATTCGGTGCGCCGAATCGACCGCCAATGCCGCCGCCGCTGCTGCCGGTACGCACGAAGAGGGCCTTAACCCCCTTCATCCCCTGAAGGCGGGCCTCGACCTGCTGAACCAGGGCATCCTGGGCCGTCGCATTCAGGTTGCCCCGCGCTTTCACATAGACCTGTACGCTCTCCGGATCCTCATCGAGGAAGAACTCGACCCGATGAGGCGTCTTGGCGAACCAGACGCAGACCACGATCACCACCAGGAAGGTGGTGGCCAGGACCCGGAAGGGGTGGTGGGACAGGAAGTCGATCGTCCGGGCGTACCGGCCCATGAAGCCTGACATCTGGGTGGGATCGCCCCGTTCGGCCTTCTCCAGGTCGGCCAGTTCCTCGGCGTCGGCCTTTCGCTCCTTGGCGAAGATCGAGCCCAGGGCGGGGGTGAAGATCAGGGCGACGAAGATGGAGGCACCCAGTACGAAGACCAGGGTCAGCGGCAGGTAGCTCATGAACTTGCCGGCGATCGAGTTCCAGAAGAAGAACGGCACGAAGGCGCAGAGGGTCGTCAGGGTTCCGTTGAGCACCGGCCAGAACATGCGCGTCCCGGCCGCCTTGAAGGCGTCGACCTTGTTCAAGCCCTCGGCCATCTTCCGCTCTGCGTACTCGACGACCACGATCCCCCCGTCGACGAGGATGCCCACGGCGAGCACCAGGCCGAACATGACCATCTGGTTCAGGGTCACATTGATGGCGTTGAGCATCAGGAAGCCAAGGGCGAAGCAGACCGGGATGGCCAGGCCGACCATGAGCCCCTGTCGCACGCCCAGGCTCGCCACGATGATGATCATGACCAGGAGGGTGGCCGAGAGAAGGCCGCCCTCGAGGACCACAAGGGTCCGCTCAATAAACTCGGACTCGTCGAAGGTGTAATCGACCTTGACTGTAGCCGGCCAGGCCTTGCGCTCGGCCTCCACCGTCTCGCGGACGACCTTGACGGTATCGAGCACATTGGCGCCGGGACGCTTGGAGACGTAGATCGAATAGGCGGGCTCGCCGTTGTAGCGGGCGATGAATGTCGGGTCCTTGAAGGTCCGGCGGACGTCGCCGATGTCGCCCACGGTAATCAGACGGTCGCCATTGCGCTTGATCGGCAGGGCGAGGATGTCCTCGGGCTTCTCGATGACCCCGGGGACCTTGACCGCGAACTTTCCCTGGCCAGTCAGCATGTCGCCGGCCGGCACCAGCTGGTTATTGCGGGCGATGACCTGGGCCACTTCCCCGGAGGTGACCTTGTAGGCCTCCATGCGCACCGGATCGACGGTGACCTCGAGGAATTCCTCGCGGGCGCCTGAGGTTTGCGCCTGGAGGATGCCCTTTTGGGCTTCCAGACGATCCCGGAGGGAGTTTGAAATCCGGACGAACTCCCGTTCCGGGGCCGCGCCGGACAAGACGATGCCGATCACGGGCTCGTCGCTGAAGTTCGCTTCCTCGATGATGGCTTCCTCAGCGTCGGGCGGGAACCGCCCGCGCGCCAGGTCGACCTTGGCGCGCACGTCTTGCAGCGCCCTGTCCTTGTCGAAGTCAGGTTCGAACTCGAGGGTGACGAAGGCTGAGCCCTGGCGGGCCACGGCATTCATCTGCTTCAGGCCCTCGATAGACTGGAGGTTGGTCTCCAGTGGCTTGACCAGGAGACGCTCGGCGTCCTCGGGGCTCACGCCGGGATAGGGCACGATCACCGCCACGAAGGGCAGGGTGATGTTGGGCTGCGCCTCACGGGGCATGGTGTTGAAGGCGATAATGCCAAAGATCGACGCGATCAGTGCCACGCCGAGGACGACTTTCCGTCGCTTAATGGCGCCTTCGATCAGGGCTCCGATCATGGGGGGCTCCTCCTCAGCGCGCCGGAGTCGCGAGGACCTTCTGGCCCTCGGCGACGTAAGACTGGCCGACAGTGATGATCTTGACCGCGCCGGACAAACCGGTGACCCAGGCGCCTTCCGACGTTTCATCGATCAGGGTCAGGGGGGCGAAGCGGACGATGCCGCCGCTGTCCACATAGCGCACGCCCTGACGTCCGGCCGAGTCCAGCACCAGGCTGGAGACCTGGATCAGGTGAGCGGGACCCTGACCGGCGTTGACGCGGACCTGGGCACTCAGGCCCGACCGGGCGGTAAGCTTCGGATTTCGCGCGGTGACTTCCACCCGGTAGGTACGGGTCTGCGGATCGGCCTCCCGTGAGACGTAGCGGACAGTCCCGTTGATCGTCTCACCGGACACCAGCTCAGCGGTTGCCGCCGCACCGACCTGGAACTTGCCAGCCTCGGTTTCGGGAAGGTCGGCCACGATCAGCAGGGGATCGAGCTCGATCACCGTCCCGCAGGGCTGGCCAGGGGCCAGATAGGCGCCGACTTCAGCTTCGCGGCGGTCGAAAACCCCGTTGAAGGGCGCGCGGATATTGGTCTGCTCCAGCGCGATCTCGGCCTGGCGCAGGGCCGCCCGGGCGCTGTCCAGGTTGGCCTGGTCCTGGAGGACCTGGGTCTGCGAGCGATAGCCCTTGGCGGAGAGGTCGACGGTGGCCTGGCGGGTCAGTTCGCGCGAGCGGACCGCGGCGCGCGCCTGAGCGAGGCCAGCCTCGCGGGCGTCGACGTTCAGGCGGCAGAGAATGGTCCCACGGGTCACATAGCTGCCCTCCACGGCGGGGGTGGCGGCTACGATGCCTGCGGTCTCGGACCGCACGCTCACGGTGCGTGCCGCCTCTGTGCGCCCCCTGACCTGGACGATGTAGGGATGGATGCTCTGCTGGGTTTCGATGACCTGGACAGTCGGCAGGGCGGCCGGGCCAGAGGCGGTCGCCTCAGCCTTCGGAGCCGGCTCACGCTTCCTCTTGGCCCTGTCCAGCAGGGTGCCCGCAAGGAACAGAAGCACCACGATCACGACGGTGCCGATGGCGAACTTGTGGGCGGATGTCAGACGCATTCTCATCCCTGAGCAGTTGTTCGGTTTGGCAGCCGCCCGTGGTCAGGTCGACGCCCCCTGGCGCTGCGCCTGTTGGCGCTGGCTGCTAATGATGCCAGTTTGGAGTCCAGACAAATGAATTCGCGGATAGGATTGCTGCAGTGCGGAAATCCTGTCTGAGCGTGTCTTCCGCGCCGCCATTCCAGGGGCGCGGC
>CAIWHQ010000143.1 GCA_903912465.1 uncultured Alphaproteobacteria bacterium
GCTCTGGGCCCAGCTGATGAAGGACAAGTTCGCCCCGAAGGACGCCCGGTCCCTGGCCCTGCGCGCCCACACCCAGACCTCGGGCTGGAGCCTCGCCGCTTCCGACGTCTACAACAACGTGCCCCGCACCCTGATCGAGGCCATGGCCGCCACCGGGGGCCAGACCCAGAGCCTGCACACCAATTCGCTGGACGAGGCCCTGGCCCTGCCCACCGACTTTTCGGCCCGCATCGCCCGAAACACCCAGCTCTTCCTCCAGCTGGAGAGTGGCCAGAACCGGGTCATCGACCCCTGGGGCGGCTCCTACTATGTCGAGCGCCTCACCGCCGAGCTGGCAGCGCGAGCCCTTGAGCACATCGCCGAAGTCGAGGCCCTGGGCGGCATGGCCCGGGCCATCGAGGACGGCCTGCCCAAGCGGCGCATCGAGGAGGCCTCGGCCCGCACCCAGGCGGCCATCGACTCCGGCCGCCAGAGCGTGGTCGGCGTCAACCGCTACCGGCCCGAGACCGCCGACGTCATCCCTGTGCTGAAGGTCGACAACACCGCCGTGCGCGAGCGCCAGCTGGAGAAGCTGGCCCGCCTGAAGGCCGAGCGCGACCCCGCCGCCGTCGAGGCCGCCCTCAACGCCCTGACCGAGGGCGCAAGGGGCGGTGCCAACCTCCTGGAGCTGTCCGTCGAAGCCGCCCGGGCCAAGGCCACGGTGGGCGAGATCTCCCTGGCCCTGGAAAAGGTCTTCGGACGCCACAAGGCCAGGGCCGACGCCGTCCAGGGGGTCTACCTCAAGGCCGCCGGCGATACCCCGGCCAGCGACCGCGCCCGCGCCCTCACCGCCGAGTTCAAGGCCGTCGACGGCCGCCAGCCGCGCATCCTCGTGGCCAAGATGGGCCAGGACGGTCACGACCGGGGCCAGAAGGTGATCGCCTCCGGCTTCACCGACCTGGGCTTCGACGTCGACATCGGCGACCTCTTCCAGACCCCGGCCGAGGCGGCCGAGCTGGCGGTGCAGAACGGTGTCCACGTCGTCGGCGCCAGCTCCCTGGCGGCAGGCCACCTGACCCTGGTGCCCGAGCTCAAGGCCGAGCTGGCCCGCCTGGGCCGCCCGGACATCCTGGTGGTGGTGGGCGGCGTCATCCCGCCGGAGGACTTCGACGCCCTGCGGCAGGCCGGCGTCGCCGCCATCTTCACCCCCGGAACCGTGGTGCCCGAGGCGGCCATCGAGGTCATGGACCGCCTGAACGAGGCCCTCGGCTACGCCCAGCTCAAGGGCTGAACCGACTGCGGTCGCCGCAGACCCCCTCACCGGGCTTCGCCCGGAGCTCCCCCTGATGGGGAGCAATTGGCTCTGTGTTCGGGCCCGACCCTTCAGAGGCCAAAGGCCGCGCGGAACTCCGGCTTCACCGCCTGCAGTACCGCCGGCGTGACCGGCAAGGTGATGTCGTAGCTACCCTCGACATAGGGCCCGGCCGCATAGGGCGCGACCAACAGGCCGATGCGGTTGAACCGCTTCCGGTCCGTGGAACCCAGGATCACGGTCTGCTCCGAAGGCGCAATGCAGGCGTCGAAGCCGTCGCCGCTGGCCCGGTTCACCGGCTCGCCCCGGCGCACGGCCCGCTCCCGGTCCAGGGCGTCACAGAACGGCCCCCGCAGCGCGGCATCCAGGGCCGATGCCGAGACAAAGAGATCCCTGGGCACCCGGGCCCGTCCCGCCTTTCGGTCCCAGACCACGGAGTCGAAACCCGAATTGGGATGGGCGCCGCCTTCGAAGTGGCTGTTGCTCTGGGACAGGCTGAGCCAGCCGGGAAGATCGGCGACCACCTGCCATTCCACCTCGAGCGTATAGGGAACGAACCGCAGGTCGGGATCCGCCGCAGCGGCCTGGCGGGCGCCCGCCGCCTCGCCTGCGAGGGTCCGCTTCCGCTCGGCCTGGTCCGCGGCCAGGTGGGCGCGCAGGCCCGGCAGGGCCTCGACCTGGGCCGGCCACCGGTAGGTGAAGGCATAGTCTGCCGTGCGCGCATCCA
>CAIWHQ010000144.1 GCA_903912465.1 uncultured Alphaproteobacteria bacterium
CGGTGATTCGGTGGATGGACCCATCCTTGCCCGCCGCGTCCCGGCCCTCGAAGATGATCAGCACCTTGTCGCCGGCGGCGATGGCGTGCTGCTGGTAGCGGACGAGGGCCAGCTGCAGGCGCGGCAGGTCCCGCTCGTAGTCGTCGTTAGACGTGTCCTTGTCAGTCATGGCGCAAGCCTAGGCGGAAGGACGCCGCCCGGTCTAGGAGGAAGCATGATCCGACTTCATGTCAGGGACGAACTTTCCGGGGACGGTGGCCTCATCCTGTCCGAGGCCCAGGGGCGATACCTCTCCCAGGTCATGCGGCGGGGGCCGGGCGATGAGGTCCTGGTCTTCAATGGCAGGGACGGCGAGTGGCTCGCCCGGATCGCCGAAGCCGGGAAGCGCAGGACCCGTCTGGAACTGGTCCGGCGGACCCGCGTCCAGCCGCCTGCAGGCGCGCTTGTCCTGATCATGGCCCTGGTCAAGCGGACCCCCCTGGAGACGGCGGTCGCCAAGGCCGTGGAGCTTGGGGTCGCGGAGATCTGGCTGGCGATCACGGAGCGCAGCAACGCTGACCACACCCGCGTCGACCGTCTTGAGACCATTGCCACCGAGGCGGCCGAGCAGACCGGTCGCCTCGACATTCCCGCCATCCGCTCGCCGGAGTCCCTTTCCCGGGTGCTTGAAGCGGGAGGGGATGGCACGCGCCTGGTCTTCTGCGACGAGGCAGGAGATGCGCCGCCCCTCCTGGAGGCGCTGGCAGGCCTGCCGCCCGGGCCCCTGGTCCTCCTGATCGGGCCCGAGGGCGGATTTTCACCGGCGGAGCGTTCGGCCCTCAGGTCCCGGGAAGGAACGATCCCGGTGTCGCTTGGGCCCCGGATCCTGCGCGCCGATACCGCCGCCCTGGTCGCCCTGGCCCTGGCCCAGGCAGCCCTCGGTGACCTGCGATCCTGATTTCCGCAACGGCCTGCAGAAATCCTGATTTGCGCCGAGGCGACTTAACGGCGTAAAGATCGCGCCCTGCTGAAAAGCGGGTCCGGGAAGGGAACCTACAGGAAGACGGGCATGGCCGACTCCAAGGTCGACGATCGACCGCTGGATTTCTCTGACATCGTCGCGTGGATTCAGGCAGGCGAGACACCGCCGGCCGACTGGCGCGTGGGGGCGGAGCACGAGAAATTCGTTTTCCGGACAGCGGACCATTCGCCTGTCCCCTACGACGGCGCGGCCGGAATCCTGGCCCTGATGGAGGGCCTGAAGGCCTACGGATGGACCGATGTCCGCGAGGGTGAGACCCTGATCGGACTGGAGCGGGGCAGGGCCAATGTCAGCCTTGAACCCGGCGGGCAGTTCGAACTGTCAGGCGCGCCCCTGGCCGACATGCACGAGATCGCCGCCGAGACGGCGAACCACCTCGACGAGGTCAGGGAGGTGGGCGCTCGGTTGGGCCTGGGCTTCCTGGGCCTGGGCTTCACGCCGGAGTGGACCCGAGAGCAGGTCCCGGTCATGCCCAAGGGCCGCTACCAGATCATGCGCGCCTACATGCCCAAGGTCGGCGGGCTGGGCCTGGACATGATGTTCCGCACCTGCACGGTTCAGGCCAACCTCGATTTCGCTGACGAGGCCGACATGCGGCTCAAGTTCCGCACCAGCCTCGCCCTGCAGCCCGTGGTCACGGCGCTGTTCGCCAACTCGCCCTTCGTGGAGGGGCGGCCTTCGGGCTTCCTGACCGCCCGGGCCAATGTCTGGAAGGACACCGACCCGGACCGCACGGGGATGCTGGGCTTCGTTTTCGAAGAGGGCTTCGGATACGAGTCCTATGCCCGCTACCTGCTCGACGTGCCGATGTATTTCGTCAAGCGGAACGGTGCCTACGTGGATCTTGCGGGGCGTTCCTTCCGGCAGTTCATGACCCGGGGCTTCGACGATCTTCCGGGTGACCGGCCCAGCCTCAAGGACTTTGCCGATCACGCCACCACGGCCTTCCCGGAAGTGCGCCTGAAGCAGTACCTCGAGATGCGGGGCGCCGACGTCGGGCCGCAGGACATGCTGGACGCCCTGCCTTCCCTCTGGACCGGACTGTTCTACGACCGCCAGGCCCTCGAGGCCGGCTGGGAGCTTTGCCGGGACTGGCCGCTGGACTCACACGAGCGGTTGCGCGCCGACGTGACCCGCCTGGGCCTTCGGGCGAAGATCGGGACCCGGACCGTCCAGGATGTCGCCCGGGACCTGGTGGCCATCGCCGCCGGCGGATTGAAGCGCCGGGCCCGGCTGGATGCCTCCGGCGCCGACGAGAGCCGCTACCTGGTGCCCCTGGCCGAGATCGCCGAGAGCGGCCTGACCCGGGCCGACCGCCTGCTCGAGCGCTTCCATGGCGCCTGGGGCGGCCGGGTGTCCCCGGTCTGGGATGAGCTGGCCTTCTGACCGCTGGCCGCTTGCTTGCCTGAACCCTCGGCGCATGTTTTGTTCGCCTGTCGCTTACTCGGGCCCCTCGCGCCCGCCCGCAGCCGGAGTCCCTCAAGATGAACATCGTCATCCTCCTCGGTCTGCTCGTCACCTTCGCCACGGGCATACCCGTGCTGCTCCAGCTGCTGCGAGGCCACCCGAAGGGCCTGATTGTCCTGTTCTTCGC
>CAIWHQ010000145.1 GCA_903912465.1 uncultured Alphaproteobacteria bacterium
AGCCGACTGAGCAACCATGTTTCATGCAGTCATGACTTTGACCCAGGGCTGGCCTCTTTGGAGGACGAGGTTGGCGGCTTCGATGAGCTTACGCATGACGGCGACGGTGACGACCTTGGGCGGTTTGCCCCTGGCCTTGAGGGTCTCGCCGAAGGCCCTCAGGCCGGGATCGAAGCGCTTGGCGACGAGGGCGGCCAGGTAGAGCATCCGCCGGGGTCGGGCGCGTCCGCCGCTGATGAAGCGCATGCCCTTCCATTGGCCGCTGTCGCGGTCGAAGGGGGCGACGCCGAGCAGGGATGCGGCCTGGCCGCGCCGCATCCCGCCCAGTTCCGGCATGCGGATCAGCAGGGTGGCGGCGACGATGGGGCCAACGCCCGGCAGGGAGACCAGCAGGCGGTAGCGGGCCAGCAGGTCTGGATGGGCCTTGATCGCCGTCAGGATCTGGCTTGCCAGACGCAGCTTCAGGGCCTCCAGGGCGCGGACCTGGGTCCTGAGGGCGGAGCCGATATCCTTGAGCGTCACGTGCTCCAGGAAGGTCTTCAGCTCCACGATCTGGTCGGTGATCTGCTCGTAGGCCGTCATTCGTTCGGCCAGTTCCGCCAGCCTCGGGTCCTGGGCCGCCCGCACCGCCTCCACCTGCGCTGTCGCCGCCGCGATAAGCTGGGCGTCCAGCCTGTCGTTCTTGGCCCGCCGCCGCTTCAGCTGGGCGAAGCGGCGCACCTCGAGGGGCTGGTGAACCACCACCTCGAACCCGGCCGCCTCCAACGCCAGACGCGCAGCCCGCTCGTAGCCGCCCGTCGCCTCAAGACCTACGCGCCCCACCCCGCGCGCCTTCAGCCAGTCCTTCAGCTCATCATGCCCCGCCGCCGTGTTGGACACCCGCGCCAGGTCTTCAAGTCCATGGACCGCCACGTCCAGGTGATGCTTACCGACATCGACGCCGGCTATCTTCCTGCTAAAATCCATCCGTTCCATTGACCCATCCTTGTGGCTTCGGACCCAAGCGTCCCTGCAACCATCCGGGTCATGAAACGTCGGTGGCGACCCTGCTCAGTCCCAGCCCAAAAGGCTCAGGGGATCTCGGCCCCTCCACCGACTGTCCGCCTGGCGTTGGCGCGCCAGGCGGACGTCCCGGAAGACAGCCCCAATCTAGCGCTTCTGAACCAAACAAGGGGGTCAAGGGCGGCTCGGCTGACGCCCTCCGTTCAGGTCCACCTGCTTCAAGGCGGGGAGGGATCGCGCATTCGGAGGTGCCCCCCTTTCCCCCGGCGGCTGGAGAGTTAGTATGGCTACTGGCCGGTCACCGGCGGCGGGGGGATTGCCACTTCCTCGTTTTATTGTACGATGTAAAATCTAAGGTCTCAGAACAGGAATTCGCCCTTGGCCCTGCCCCCCATTCTCTCCCAGCGTCTGCGCCTGCCCGTCATCGCCTCGCCGCTGTTCATCATTTCCGGACCCGACCTCGTCATCGCCCAGTGCAAGGCGGGCGTTGTGGGGTCCTTCCCCTCGCTGAACGCCCGGCCGATCAGCCAGCTCGACGAGTGGCTGGCCCGGATCACCGAGGAACTGGCCGACTGGGACCGCAAGAATCCGGATCGCCTCTCCGCGCCCTTCGCCGTGAACCAGATCGTCCACAAGACGAACAACCGGCTCGATGAGGACGTCGCCCTCTGCAAGAAATACAATGTGCCGCTGGTCATCACCTCGCTGGGGGCCAATGTCGACATGAACACCGAGATCCATTCCTGGGGCGGCGTGATCCTGCACGACGTGATCAACGACAAGTTCGCCCGCAAGGCCATCGAGAAGGGCGCTGACGGCCTGATCCCGGTGGCGGCCGGTGCCGGCGGCCATGCTGGGGGCCTGTCGCCCTTCGCCCTGATGCAGGAGCTGCGCCAGTGGTTCGACGGGCCGATCGCCCTGTCGGGCTCCATCGCCTGCGGCCGCTCCATCCTGGCCGCCCAGGCCATGGGCGCGGACCTGGCCTATATGGGCTCGGCCTTCATCGCGACGAAGGAGGCCAACGCCGTCCAGGGCTACAAGGACATGATCGTCGAGAGCTCGGGTGAGGACATCGTCTATTCGAACCTCTTCACCGGCGTGCATGGCAACTATCTGCGGCCCTCCATCGAGCGGGCGGGCCTGGACCCGGAAAACCTCCCCCAGGCGGATCCCTCGAAGATGAACTTCGGTTCGGGCGGCAATACCGAAGCCAAGGCCTGGAAGGACATCTGGGGCTGTGGCCAGGGCATTGGCGTGCTCAACGACATCCCCTCGGTGGCCGACTATGTCGACCGGCTGGCGGCGGAGTACGAGACGGCCAAGGCCGAGCTGGCGGCCAAGACGGCCCTGACCTCGGGACGGCACCTGGCGGCGGTCTGATCCGCACCGGGGACTTCGGAAGACATGAGGGGGCGGGGCCGTAGGCACCGCCCCCTTTTTCATGTCCGCACCCCCTCAGGCCCGGCCGTTCATCTCGTCGCCGGCGTTGCGGGGAAGGCGCAGGTAGAAGGCCAGGCCGATGAAGGTCACGGCGCCGATGACCAGGAAGATGGGCGCGATGACATCCACGGTGAGGGTCTTCACCCCGTGGGCCTGCATGGAGACGTGCAGGAGGGTGGCGGCCAGGCCAATGCCGATGGACTGGACCAGCTGCTGGGCCATGGAGGCGAGGGTGGAGGCGCGGCTCATCTGGTCGGCCTCGATGTCGGCGTAGGCCAGGCCATTGAGGCTGGTGAACTGCAGGGACCGGAAGAAGCCGCCGACCAGGAGGATGGCGGTGATGGCCAGGTGCGGTGTCGAGGCCGTGAAGCTCGCGCAGGCCATGAAGCTGAGGCCCACGATGACGGCGTTGACGGTCAGTACCTGCCGGAAGCCGTAGCGCCGCAGGATGGGCGGGGCGACGGTCTTCATGACCAGGGCGCCGGCGGCGCTGGCGAAGGTGAGCAGGCCAGCCTGGAGGGCGTTCATGCCCAGGGCGACCTGGAAAAGCAGGGCCAGGAGGAAGGGGTTGGCGCCCATGGCCAGGCGCATGAAGCCGCCGCCCACCACCGAGGCCCGGAAGGTGGCGATGCGGAACAGGCTGGTGTCGAGCACGGCGTGGGGATTGCCCCGGGCGTAGCGCGCATAGGCCCAAAGGAGGCCAAGGCCTGAGGCGAAGAGGCCGGCCACGGCCAGGGGCGGCAGGACGTCCCGGCCCAGGTTCTCGAAGCCGAAGATCAGGGCGGCGAGGCCAAGTCCGGTGAGGGCGACGCCGGGCCAGTCAATGGGCGCAACGACCTGCTCGGCCACCTGGGGCACATGGCGCAGCACCATGACGAAGCCCACAGCGGCGATGGGCAGGTTGATGAAGAAGATCCAGCGCCAGTCCGCGAAGGTGACGATGGCGCCGCCGAGGACGGGGCCGATCACCGGGCCGAGGAGGGCGGGCATGGTCAGGACCGACATGGCCCCGACGAGTTGGGACTTCGGCGTGGTGCGCAGGAGGACCAGGCGCCCCACGGGCCCCATCAGGGCGCCGGCCGCGCCCTGGGCGATTCGCGCCGCCACCAGGGTGGGCAGGGACACGGCGAGGCCGCAGGCGGCGGAGGCCAGGGCGTAGAGGGCGATGGCGGCCAGGAAGACCCGCCGGGCGCCGAACTTGTCCGCTGCCCAACCGCTGATCGGCAGGCAGACGGCGGCGGCCAGCATGTACATGGTGATGGCGAGGTTGAGGCGCAGGGGCTCGACCTGCAGGGCCCGGGCCATGGTCGGCAGGGCGTTGGTCAGGACCGTGGCATTGAGGGTCTGCATGAGCAGGGCCGAGCCGATGATGGCCGGCGTCACCCAGCCCGCCTTCGGCGTCTGCGCAGGATCTGCGTCGATGGCGGGGGGCGTCGAGGACATATCGTCCGAAAAGACCTGAAAAACGCAACCAGCGTGCAATGCGTCACGTTCCCCCGTTCGGCCCCCCCTGCCAAGTCATTCCGGACCGCCCTCGCAGGCTTCGAGGTCCCTGAGGGCCCGCCGGGCCGCGGCGGCGAGGCGGGTCAGGTGCCGGGCCGCGTCGCTGAATTCGGGGATGGCGACAGCGGCGCGATAG
>CAIWHQ010000146.1 GCA_903912465.1 uncultured Alphaproteobacteria bacterium
CTGCCGGCGGGATACCCTCGATGCCCTGCAGACCGCCCTGAACCTGGGCATGGACCAGGCCTTCGTCATCGACACCCCGCTCATGCGCCTGACCAAGGCCCAGACCTGGGCCCTGACCCACGGCCTGGGCGGCCAGGCCCTCGTGGATATCGTCCTGGAGGATACCCACACCTGCTATGCGGGCGAACGCGGGGTCCGCCACGCCTGGGGCCACGGCTGCGGGGTCTGCCCGGCCTGTGAACTCCGGGCCCGTGGCTGGCGGGAGTGGGAGGCGGCGGGTCGCCCCGCCCTGGCGTCATGAGCTACGCCGTCAAGGAGATCTTCCTGACCCTCCAGGGCGAGGGCGGCCAGGCCGGAAGGGCGGCGGTCTTCTGTCGCTTCGCTGGCTGTAACCTCTGGTCGGGCCGCGAGGAAGACCGGGCGACGGCGGCCTGCAACTTCTGCGACACGGATTTCGTCGGCATGGACGGCCCCGGCGGGGGTCGTTTCGCCTCCGCAGACGTCCTGGCCGACGCCATCCTCGCTGCATGGCGGGGCGGCGCAGAAGACCGCCTGGTGGTGTTGACCGGGGGCGAGCCCCTGCTGCAGGTCGATCCGGCCCTGGTGGATGCCCTGCACGCCCGGGGCTTCAGCATCGCCCTGGAGACCAACGGCACCCTGCCATGCCCGCCGGGGATCGACTGGATCTGCGTCAGTCCCAAGGCCCAGGTCCCGGTGGTGCAGAGGGCGGGACAGGAGCTGAAGCTGGTCTATCCCCAGCCCGGCGTCGATCCAGCCGCCTTCGAGGCCTGGGACTTCGAGCGCTTCCTGCTCCAGCCCATGGACAGTCCCGGCCTGGCCGGGAACACCCAGGCGGCGATCGACTATTGCCTTTCGCACCCGCGGTGGCGTCTAAGCGTCCAGACCCACAAGACCCTCGGTATCCCCTGACCGGTTCGCCGGCCTTCCCGACATGACCCAGCGCCAGTTCGAAATCACCAAGGCCGCGACCTTTGACGCCGCGCACTACCTGACAGAGGGCCCGGAGCACCGGCCCTACCGGCAGCTGCACGGCCATTCCTTTCGGGTCGAGGCCTCGGTGCGGGGCACGCCAGGCGGTCCCGTCGGCTGGGTGGCGGACCTCGCAGACCTCGACGCCGATCTCAAGGCTGTGGCGGGCGAGCTCGATCACGGCCTCCTCAACGACAAGCCCGGCCTCGAGCGGCCCACCCTGGAAAACCTCTGCGCCTGGTTCGCCGACCGCCTGTCGGCGCGCTATCCGGGCCTGTCCCGGGTCACCGTGTCCCGCCCGACCCTGGGCGAGACCTGCACCCTGACGCTCGGCTGAGGCTCCCGAGCCAAGCAGGAACCCGGGAGCCATTGCTCCCCCAAGGGGGAGCTCCGGGCGAAGCCCGGTGAGGGGGTCAAGGGCGGCGCAGCTGAACCCGGGCGATCTACTTGCCCTTGCGGGTCGCCGTCTCGAACAGTCGGTTGGCCTCGTTCCAGTTCAGAACGCCCCACCAGCCGGACAGGTAGCCGGCCCGGTTGTTCTGGTATTTCAGGTAGTAGGCGTGCTCCCAGACATCGTTGGCGATGACCGGGGTGCCCTTGACCGGGGCGTCGCCCATCAGAGGGTTGTCCTGGTTGGGCGTGCTGGTCACGACCAGCTTGTCGCCGGTCCAGACCAGCCAGGCCCAGCCCGAGCCGAAGCGCTGGGCGCCAGCCGCCTGGAAGGCTTCCTTGAAGGCCTCCATCGAGCCGAAGTCCTTGCCGATCTGGGCGACCAGGGCCTGAGACGGCGCGCCACCCTGTCCTTGCGGCGCCATCAGCTTCCAGAAGAGGGTGTGGTTGTAATGGCCGCCGCCATTGTTGCGAAGCGCCGGCGGATGGTTCTGCACCTCGCCCATCAGGGCCTCGAGGGACTTGCCCTGCAGCGACGGGTTGGCCTTCACCGCGGCGTTGAGGTTGTTCACATAGGCCTGATGATGCTTGCCATGGTGGATGCGCATGGTCTGGGCGTCGATCACCGGCTCCAAGGCCTCATAGGCATAGGGCAGGGGCGCCAGGCTGAAGGCCTCGGCAGCGGCAGGCGCGGGCCCGGGCGCCGGAGCCGGGGCGGCCATTGCGAGGCCTGGCAGGCTGAGGGCGACGACGGCGGCGGCGATAGGGGGAGGCAAGGACATGTGGACTCCTGGTGCCCCGGAACGAGGCCAACTGTAAATGGGGGCTGCCAGACGGGTCTTCAATCGCAGGGACCCGGCCTAACCCACCTGGCCCCGTTGCCTCAGGAAGGCGTCAGCCAGCACGCAGGCGGTCATGGCTTCCACCACCGGCACGGCGCGGATGCCGACGCAGGGATCGTGCCGGCCCTTGGTTCGCAGGTCGATCTCCTCGCCATCCGCATTCACCGACCGGCGCAGGGTCAGGATGGACGAGGTCGGCTTGAAGGCGACCCGGGCCGTGACCGGCTGGCCGCTGGAGATCCCCCCGAGGATCCCCCCCGCGTGGTTCGACAGGAAGACGGGACCCTCCGGGCCCATGCGCATCTCGTCGGCGTTCTCCTCGCCTGAGAGGGCCGCAGACGCAAAACCATCTCCGATCTCTACACCCTTGGCGGCGTTGATCGACATCAGGGCGGCGGCCAGTTCGGCGTCGAGCTTGCCGTAGAGGGGCGCGCCCCAGCCGGGCGGAACGCCTGTCGCCTCGACCTCGATCACGGCACCAGTGGAGGAGCCAGCCTTGCGCACCTGCTCAAGGTGCGCCTCCCAGACCGGGACGATTCCGGCGTCGGGCGCCCAGAAGGGGTTTTCCGTCCGCTGGTCCCAGTCAAAGCGGGACCGGTCGATGGCGTGCGGCCCGATCTGCACCACCGCCGCCCGGATCGCGACCCCCGGGACGACCTTCCTGGCGACGGCGCCAGCCGCCACCCGGGCCGCGGTCTCCCGCGCCGAGGACCGTCCGCCCCCGCGATAGTCCCGCACACCGTACTTGGCGTCGTAGGTGTAGTCGGCGTGGCCCGGCCGGTAGGCCCGGGCGATTTCAGAATAGTCCCGGCTGCGTTGGTCGACGTTCTCGATCATCAGCGAGATGGGGGCGCCGGTGGTCACCGCACCGCCCGTGCGTTCGTCCTCGAAGACCCCTGACAGGATCCGCACCGCATCCGGCTCCTGGCGCTGGGTCACGAACTTCCCCTGGCCCGGCCGCCTCTGGTCGAGGAAGACCTGGATATCCTCCGCCGTCAGGGCCACCCCAGGGGGGCATCCATCCACCACACACCCCAGGGCCGGCCCGTGGCTTTCGCCCCAGGTGGTGACGCGGAAGAGATGCCCGAAGGTGTTGTGCGACATGCGGCCCGGCCTAGCCGCCGTTTGCGCGGAACAGGGCCAAGGTCCGCCGCCGGGCGAGCGTCGCGCTGGGCTCGTGGTAGTCGGTCCGCCGGTCGGACTGGAAGCCGTGACCGGCGTCGTAGATGTGCACAGCCACCTCGGGGTGCAGCTCGGCCACCCGCTCCACGCCGGGCAAGGGGATGCCGTGGTCGTGGGCGCCGAAGTGCAGGATGGTCGGGCACTTTGGCTCCAGGTTCGCCTGGGTCGGGATCATGCCCCCGTAATAGCCGGAGGCGGCGGCAAGGTCGCCGGACCGGGCTGCCATGGCCCAGGTCACTGAGCCGCCATAGCAGTAGCCGGTCATGAAGACCGGGCCCTTGGCCTTCAGGGCGTCGATGCAGGTCTGGGCGTCCTTCAGCGAGACCTCGAAGGCGTGCAGCTGGCGGGCCACCTGGATGGCGCGCTGGATGTCCTCTTCGGAATAGCTGGCCTCGAAACCGGGGACCTCGCGGTCATAGAGCGCCGGCCCCAGGACCTCATAGCCCTCGTCGGCGAAGAGGTCGCACTGCTCTCGGATGTGCTCGGTGACCCCGAAGATCTCCTGGATCAGGACCAGGCCGCCGCGCCGCGCGCCCGTCGGCTCCACGTGATAGACGCCGATCTCGGCGCCATCGCTCATCTTCATCCGGATCATCTGTCCGCGCGTCGCCATGGGAATTCCTCCTCGACCGGGCTTCGTCGCTAGCCATACCGTCGGCGGCCCGGCTGCGCTATAGGGCGCGAATGACCGAGAAACCTCCCATTCCCCCGTCGCCCACCGAGGACGAATACCTCAAGGCCGTGGCCGGTGCCGACCTTCCGCCCCTGACGGCGGAGGATCCGATCGCCCTGTTCGCCGACTGGCTGGCCGAGGCCGTCAGGGGTGAGGTCAATGACCCCAACGCCATGGCCCTGGCCACGGTCGATCCGGACGGTCTGCCGGACGTGCGCATGGTCCTCCTGAAGGACGCCGGTCCCGACGGCTTCGTCTTCTATACCAACCTCGACAGCGCCAAGGGCCGACAGCTGGCCGCCAGCGGCAAGGCGGCCCTGCTCTTCCACTGGAAGTCCCTGCGCCGGCAGGTCCGGGTGCGCGGGACGGTCTCGGCGGTCAGCGACGCGGAGGCCGACGCCTACTGGGCCACCCGGGCCCGGCCCGCACAGCTGGGCGCCTGGGCCTCACAGCAATCCCAGCCCCTGCCCGACCGCCTGGCCTTCGAGAAGGCCATCGCCGCCTACGGGCTTAAGTTCGGCCTGGGCAAGGCGCCGCGCCCTCCCCACTGGTCGGGTTTCCGGATCACGCCCTCGCACATCGAGTTCTGGCGCGACCGGGCCTTCCGCCTGCACGAGCGGCTTGTCTTCGAGGCGGCACCCGGCGGCTGGACGACAAGCCGGCTCTATCCGTGACACCGGAGGCCGGCGACGAAGCGGCGGTCGACGCCTTCTTCACCGCCCTGGGCGGAAGCCGGATCGAGACCGCCTGCAACCGCGTCTACCTGGCGGGCGACACCGCCTGGAAGGTGAAGCGGCCGGTGGACCTGGGCTATGTGGACTTCACCACCCTGGAGCGACGTCGCGAGGCGGCCGAGCGCGAGATCGCCTTCAATTCGCCTGCGGCGCCCGACATCTACCGCCGGGTCCACACCGTCACCCGGTCCGGCGACAGGCTGGAGCTGGACGGGGGTGGGCCTGCAGTGGACTACGTCGTCGAGATGCGGCGGTTCGACGAGGGCTCTGTCCTGTCGGCTCGGCCGGGGTCCGTGGATGGATCCCTGGCCGAGGCCCTTGGCAGGGAAATCTCCCGCCTCCACGCCGCCGCGCCCCTTCGTCCGGAAGGCGGCGGGGCGGACGGCCTGGCCTACACCATCGACTCCAACGCCCACCTCCTGACGGGCCTCGCGGACCGCCTCGGCCGGGACGCTGTGGAGGCGGTGATCGCGACCACGGCGGGACGGTTTGCGGACGCCGCCGGGGTGCTGGAGGCCCGCCGCCGAGCCGGCTTCACCCGCCGCTGCCACGCCGACCTGCACCTCGGGAATATCCTGCTGGAGGACGGTCGCCCGGTCCTGTTCGACTGCATCGAGTTCAATGACCGCCTGTCGGACATCGACATCCAGTACGACCTTGCCTTCCTGTTGATGGACCTCGACTTCCGCAACCGGCGCGACGCCGCCTGCCGGGTGCTGGATGCCTGGCTCGACGAGGCCGCCCGGCGGGAGGGCGAGGGGCTCCGGGAGGGTCTGGCCGTCCTGCCCCTCATGCTCTCTGTCCGGGCGGTGGTGCGCGCGCACGTCGAGGCCAATTCCGGCCATGACGAAGGGGGCCGGGCCTACCTGGCCGCCGCCCTTCGCCACCTGCAGCCCGACCCGCCGCGCCTGTTCGCCGTGGGCGGGATGTCCGGGACCGGCAAGACCACCCTGGCCCGGGCCGTCGCCCCTCAGCTGGGCGCTTCGCCCGGCGCAGTCGTCCTGCGGTCAGACGAGGTCCGCAAGCGGCTGTCTGGCGTCGCGCCGACGGACCGCCTGCCGCCTGGCGCCTACGCCCCGGGAATGTCAGACCGCGTCCACGCGGCCCTGTTCGCCGAAGCGAAGAGCCTGCTTGCCGCCGGGCGGTCCGTGATCCTGGACGCGACCTTCCTCGATCCTGAGCACAGGGGCGCAGCGGCCGACCTGGCGGACCGCCTGGGCCTGCCCTTCGCCGCCGTCTGGCTGGAGGGCACCCCGGAAGTCCTGAAGACCCGCCTGGCCGGCCGGTCCGGAGACGCTTCAGACGCCGACGTCCAGACCCTTGAACAGCAGGCAAAACGGGACGCCGGTTCGATCGCCTGGCCCCGCCTTCGGGCGGAACTTGACGCCACCCCCGCCGCGTTGGAAGTGTTTGCTCCAGCCTCCGGAGCCGAACAGACATGAACCGACGCAGCCTGATCCTGACCGCTGCCGCCACGGCCGCGGCCCCGTCCGCCCTGGCTGCGCCGCCGGCACCGCGCATGTCGATCGCCACCTTCGCAGAGCTGAAGACCCCCCTGCCCCTGCCCTACGACGAAGCGGCCGACGCCAACGCCGCCGTGGACCGCGCCCGCTCTGAGGCCCGCCGAAAGGGCAAGCGCCTGATCATCGACCTTGGCGGCAACTGGTGCCCGGACTGCCGGGTCCTGGCGGGCACCATGGCCCTGCCCGAACTCGACCGGTTCATGAAGGCGCATTTCGTGACGGTGATGGTCGATGTCGGTCGTTTCGACCGCAACCTGCAGATCCCGGCGCGGTACGGCATCACCTCGCGCCTGCCGGGGGTGCCGGCCCTGATGGTGATCGACCCGAAGACAGACCGCCTTCTCAACCCCAACAACTTCAGCGCCCTGTCCAGCGCCCGGACGATGTCGCCCCAGGCTCTGGCGGACTGGATCGCCGGCTGGGCGGTCTAGAGCCCGAGCCGCCCGGCGACCTCCTCGCCGATGGCGAGGGAACTGGTCAGGCCCGGGCTCTCGATCCCGAACAGGACCACCAGACCTTCAAGGCCGTGAGCCTCCGGGCCGTCGATCCGGAAGTCCGGCTGGGGCTGGTCATGTCCATGGAGCTTGGGCCGGATCCCGGCGTAGTCCGGCTGCAGCGCACCCTCAGGCAGGCCCGGCCAGAACCTGCGGATATAGTCGGCAAAGACGACGGCGCGGGCGGGGTCGACGGAATAGTCCAGGGTCTCCACGAACTCGAGATCCGGACCGAAGACCGCCTGGCCTCCGAGGTCGCGGCGGTAATGGGTGCCCAGGGCGCCGTGGATCGGCGGCGGATAGATCAGCCGGGCAAAGGGCGCACGTCCTGAAAGCCGGAAGTAAACGCCCTTGCCGTAGTGGGCCTCCGGAATGGAGGTCGCGGCGAAGCCCGAGATGCGGGCCGCGACCGCCTGGGCGTCGAGGCCCGGGGCCGTGACCAGGCGCGCGGCGGTCAGGACGGTAGGCTCGGACCCGCCCGCACGAACCCTCCAGCCGCCACCGGCCAGGGGCTCAGCCCCCTCGAAAGGCGTCGACAGGGCGACGGCGCCGCCGCGAGACTCGATCTCGCCCTGGAGCGCCAGCATGTAGCCATGGCTGTCAAAGACCCCGCTCTCAGGCGAGATGAGGGCGGCATCGCACTTCAGGTCCGGCTCCAGGGCATGAGCCTGGGCGGCGGAAAGCACGGCCATTCCCTCGACATCATTGGTTTGGGCCTGGGCGAGGATGCCGTCGAGCCGCCCAAGTTCATCGGGACCGTTGAACACCACCAGCTTGCCACAACGGTCGAAGGCGACGCCGTGGGCTTCCAGAAAAGGGTAAAGGGCCCGGCGGCCCTGGACACACAGGCGGGCCTTCAGCGAACCGGTCGGGTAGTAGAGCCCGCCATGGACGACTTCGGAGTTCCGCGCCGAGACCCCCTCGCCGATCCGCGGACCGGCCTCCAGCACCACGGTCGACTGACCGCGGGCGGCCAGGGCGTAGCCGCAGGCAAGCCCCACGGCGCCCGCCCCCACCACCACAGCATCAAAGTCGAATGCGGACATGCCCGAGGCCTAAACCAGTCCAGCGGGAAAGCAAGTCGCAGGGCTCCTGTTGGTCTGGTGTTGCGTGCGACCGCCATTTTGAGGCACAAGTCTGCGCTGAGCGGCGTGGTTGGGGCCTCGCCCGGTAGATCCATGCTCAAATGACGCAAGGAGAGTGCGTGACCGAGTCCCTGGACGCCATCGATGCCCGAATCCTGGACCTGATCCAGAACGACGCCGGCCTGTCCGTCGCCGAGATCGCCGACCGCGTGGGCCTGTCCTCCAGCCCCTGCTGGCGCCGGATCAAGCGCCTGGAGGACACCGGCGTGATCCAGCGGCGGGTGACCATCCTTGACCGTGGGAAGCTCGGCCTTTCTTTCGAGGTTTACTGCACGGTCAAGCTGGCCCTGCCGACCAAGGACAACCTCGACGCCTTCGACCGGGCGATCACGGACATGCCCGAGGTGGTGCAGTGCGCCACCGTGACGGGATCGGCGGACTATGAACTACGGATCGTCACCCGTGACATGCCTGCCTTCGACGAATTCCTGAGGGGCAACCTACTGTCCCTCGGCCTGGTCTCGAACATCGAGAGCCGGATCGTCATCCGGTCCGTGAAGAACACGACAGCGGCGCCCCTGGGCCTGATCACCCCGCACGTGGCCAGCTAGAGCCTGTTCCCTTCAGACGGAACGTCTGAAGGGGCAAAACAGGCTCCAAGCCCATAGAGTTAGATCCTGTTTCGATCCGATAACCGGTTCCCACTTATCGGAACAGGATCTAGCTCCGGGTGGGCGTCAGGCCAGACCGGCGAGACCGCGGCGCGTCTGGACAAGGTATTCGATCCCCGTCCAGACCGTCAGCAGGGCCGCGACCCAGACCAGCCCAAGGGGCAGGAGGGGCGGAAGGGAAGGCAGCAGGCCCGTCCCCAGCATGGTCGCCAGGGCGACGAGTTGCACCGCCGTCTTCCACTTGGCGAGACCGGTCACCGGAAGCTTCAGCCCCCGCGCAGCGCCAACCTCGCGCAGGGCACTGACGGCGAACTCCCGGAACAGGATCAGGCCCGCCGGAAGCGCGAAGGCGGGACCGGCCCCCGCTGCCAGGAGGCCGATCACCGCCCCACAGACCAGGATCTTGTCGCCGATCGGATCCAGGATGGTTCCCCAGACGGTGATGGCGTCGAACCGGCGGGCCAACCATCCGTCGAGGAAGTCCGTCACCGCCGCGATCACGAAGGCCCAGAAGGCGAAGGCCGCCAGCTGGCCCCCGGGGTCCCGGCCGGCGCCAATGGCCACGAGGGCAGCGAACATGGCCAGGGTCAGGAGGATCCGACCTATGGACAGGATATTGGGCAGGGCCTTCATCAGCGCTCCTTATGGAAGGCGGCGAATATGCGTTCGGCGAGGGCGCGACTGACGCCCTCCACCTTTTCGAGGTCGTCGGTGGAAGCCCGGGCCACGCCGGCGGCGGACCCGAAGGCATGCAGAAGGGCCCGCTTGCGGGCGGGGCCGATCCCATCGATCTCGTCGAGGGGATTACGGCGCATGTCCGCCGCCCGGCGCGCCCGGTGACTGCCGATGGCGTAGCGGTGGGCCTCGTCGCGGAGCCTCTGCAGGAAGTAGAGGATGGGGCTCTTGGGCTCCAGCATGAAGGGCGGCTGGCCCGGGAGGAAAAAGCGCTCAAGGCCAGCGTCCCGGTCCGGCCCCTTGGCCACGCCGATCACAGGAATGTCGTCGACCCCCAGCTCGGTCAGGATCTCCAGGGCCGCACCCAACTGGCCGCCGCCGCCGTCGATCAGCACCAGGTCTGGCCGCACCGTGGTTTCGCCGGAACCGCCCTCCCGAACCAGCCGGCCGAAGCGTCGCCGGAAGACCTCGCGCATCATGCCGTAGTCGTCGCCAGGGGTCAGGTCCGCGCTGCGGATGTTGAACTTGCGGTACTGGGCCTTCTGGAAGCCTTCTGCGCCCGCCACGACCATGCCGCCGACTGCGTTTGTCCCCATGATGTGGCTGTTGTCGTAAATCTCTATCCGCTGGGGCGGCGCATCGAGGCCAAAGGCCTCAGCGACCCCGGCCAGAAGCCTGGACTGGGCCGACCCCTCCGCCAGCCTTCGGCCCAGGGCCTCCCGGGCATTGGTCACGGCCTCGTCGACCAGGGCGCGCTTCTCCCCCCGCTCCGGCCGGCGGATCTCGACCTTGCGCCCGGACTTCAGGCTGAAGGCTTCAGCCAGGAGATCCCGGTCGTCAGGCTCGCAGCTCACCAGTATGAGTTTCGGGATCGTCCGGTCGTCGTAGAACTGGCCGATGAAGGCCGCCAGTATGGTCGGGTCCGGATCGGTGCGGTCGATCCGCGGGAAATAGGCGCGGTTGCCCCAGTTCTGCCCCGCCCGGAAGAAGAAGACCTGGACGCAAGCCTGGCCGCCATCGCTGTGCAGGGCGAAGACGTCCGCTTCCTCGAGGCTCTCGGGATTGACCAGGGTCTCCTGGCTGACGGCGGCGAGGGCGCGGATGCGATCCCGCAGGCGGGCCGCCTGCTCGAACTCCATGTCGTCGGAGGCCACCTGCATCGCCTCCGAAAGCCGGCTCATCACCGCCCGGCTCCGGCCGCGCAGGAAGTCCTCGGCCTGGTCGACCAGGGCGGCGTAGTCCTCAAGGCTGACGACACCTGTGCAGGGGGCAGCGCAGCGGCGGATCTGGTGCAGCATGCAGGGCCGGGTCCGGCTTTCGTAGACGCTGTCCGTGCAGGACCGCAGAAGGAAGGCCTTCTGCAAGGTATTCAGGGTGCGGTTCACGGCGTTCGCCGAGGCGAAGGGCCCGAAATAGTCGCCCTTCAGGGTGTGGGCACCGCGATGCTTGCGCAGCTGGGCGGCAGGGTGTTCCCGCCGGATGACAATCTCAGGAAAGCTCTTGTCGTCCCTCAGCAGCACATTGAAGCGGGGCTTCATCTGCTTGATCAGGTTGATCTCGAGCAGGAGGGCGTCGGTCTCGGTCCGGGTGGTCACGAACTCCATGGCCCGGGTCAGGTCGACCATCAGGGCGATGCGTTGGGTGTGAAACCGGCCCTGGGCGTACTGCAGGACCCGCTTCTTCAGGGCGCGGGCCTTGCCGACATAGAGGACCTCGTCCCCCTCCCCGATCATCCGGTAGACCCCGGGCGCATCGGGCAGGCGCCGGACCTGGTCGCGGATCAGGTCGGCCCCGGAAAGGGGCGCACCTTCGACCTGGGCTGGGGTTTCAGAGTCCGCGGACATGTCTCCGGTATAGTCGACTCCCGCCCCTCTGGGGACCCCGGGGGCGGGAGCACAGTTCAGGTCGGCGGGAGGAGACTTCTGAGAGCCTCCAGATAGGCGGCGAAGGCGGTGCGGCCGGAGTCCGTGATCGCGACCGTGGTCAGGGGACGGCGACCGGCAAAGGCCTTGAGGATCTCCACATAGCCCGCCTCCTCCAGCTTGCGCAGGTGGACAGAAAGGTTTCCGTCAGTGGCGGACAGCCGGGTCTTCAGTTCCCCGAAGTCCGCCGCCCCGGCACCCGCGAGGTAGGCCATGATCCCCAGCCGGACACGGCCATGGATCACCTCGTCTATGCGCTCGATGTCGAACTCCGGGGTCACGGACGACCTTCCTGGCGCATCAGGAGAAGGCCGGGCGCAAGGCCAACAGCGAAAAGGGCGAGGGCGTAGGCGAGCCAGAGCCCGGGCCCACCGGCAACCGCCGCCAAGGCGACCGACGCGATGAAGCTACCGACCCCGATCCAGCGCAGCCACGCCGTCCGGCCGATGTGGGCGGCGGCCATCCAGCATAGCCCGTAGAGCGCCAGGATGATGGACGGGAAGACGTTGAAGACCCCCCAGTCCGCAGTCCGGTAGCCCGCCACCACCAAGGCGACGAAGAGGACCGAGATGGCGATCCCGGCCTGACTCCAGACCGTGCCGATAGTGTCATTGAGGCTACTGGCGGCGCCGGGACGGTTGCGGGTCCTGCGGTTCAGGAGCGGCAGGCCAAGGGCGAAGATGAGACTGCTGGCCAGCCAGATCCCGCCGAGGGCCGAGGCCGGCAGGGGCAGGATCCGGGATTGGATGGCATAGGCGACAAGGCTGGTGATCCCGAACACGCCACCGCCGAGGGCCATGTAGGGACCGGCGAGAACCGGAGCGGCGCGCCCCTCCTCCGCCAGGGTTTTCAGGTAGGCGAGATCGTCAGCGATCTTGGTCTGGGCGTCCGTCATGGAAGGCTCCTTGCATCTGTTGGAGCCACACTAGCAAATCACTTTGTGATGTAAAGCACTTTTACCTAATTCAAATGCGTATGTGACCTTTGGAAATTTCCTCGTAGGCAGCAGCGTCGAGGGGGCGGTAACTGCCGTCAGCGACGCGGAGGAACAGGGGCTGGTCGACCTTCGCCGGATCAAACCCCTCGGCCACAAGTTCGACCTTCCGCTGCTTGAAGGTGCCAGTGACCTCCATCTCGGGCTGGAGTCTCAGGAAGACCGGGCGGGCGTACTCCGGCAAGTCGACAGCGATGCGCGTCGCCAAGATCCCAAGGTCGAAGCCTTCGCCCGTGACCAGGGCTGCCATGCCGGCCCGCCCGTCGGCGCGGGGAACGGTCACGCCATAGACATTGGCTTCCACCACGCCCGGAATCGCCTGGAGGCGAAGGGCGACCTCAGCTGTAGAGACATTCTCCCCCTTCCAGCGGAAGGTGTCTCCGACCCGGTCCACGAAGTAGACATAGCCGTCTGCGTCCTGGCGCAGAAGGTCGCCCGTGCGGAACCAGGCGTCACCGGGAACGAAGACATCCCGCAGCACCTTCTTCTCGGAGGCTGCCTTATCAAGGTAGCCGCTGAACTCGGCCCGTGGATCGGCGGAGTCTATGCGTCCCAGGCACTCCCCGGCCTCGCCGGGCGCCGCTTCGGTACAGAACCCCCCGGCCCCGCGCAGAGGCGCTTCGACCTCGTAGTCGAACCGAACGATCCGGGCGTTGAACCTCTGCTTGATAACCCGGGGGATCCGGCCGATGGCGCCGAGCCTTCCGTCGAAGTTGAACATGGACACATTGCCCTCGGTGGAGCCGTAGAACTCCAGGACCCGGGGCAGGCCGAACCGGCCGATGACCTCCTCCCAGACATCCGGCCGAAG
>CAIWHQ010000147.1 GCA_903912465.1 uncultured Alphaproteobacteria bacterium
AAACCCCCGGCCGTACCGCGTGCAGCCGGCGCTCCAGCCGGGCGGAATGGTCGATATGGCGAAGGTGCGCCCTCTGACCGAGGGGGCCCGTGCCAACCTGTGCCGGATCGGCGTCGAAACTGCGCATGAAAGCCCCTTCCTGAACTGCCCGGGGGCCAGCCTAGCGCAGTTCGGGGGATCGGGGGAGAAAGGGGGACGGCCTAGTCGCAGATAGCGGGCAAGGGATTGGAGGCACCCGTCGCCTCGCCTAGACTGGCCTCGAAAATGGCGGGTGTGGCTGAGAATGACCGATCCTGTTCGCGGATATGATGAACGCGCCGCCGTCTTTGTGCACCAGTATGAGCAACTCGACCCGGAGACGGTCCACGCCCAGTTCCTCGACTGCCTGCCGGAAGGGGCGGACAGGCTGGCCCTCGACATCGGCGCAGGATCCGGGCGCGATGCGGCCTGGCTGCGGCGAAGGGGTTTTGAGGTCATCGCGGTCGAACCCTCCCCTGGCATGCGGGTGGCGGGCCAGAGCCTACATCCGGACCCCCTGATCCGTTGGGTTGACGACAGGCTGCCATCCCTTGCCGCCACCCACCGGCTCGGCCTCGCCTTTGACGTCATCCTGCTGAGCGGCGTCCTGATGCATGTGACGCCCGAAGTCCGGCCGCGGGCCTTCCGGAAGGTAGTCACCCTCCTGAAGCCAGGCGGCGTCCTGCTCATCTCCGTCCGGGATGGCACCGGCGAAAGCGACAGGCCCATGTGGCCGGTCTCCCGGGGCGAGGTCGAAAGCTACGCGCGGGCCCACGGGCTGAACATGGTCCGGATCGGCTCGAACCCCGACCTCCAGGGGCGGACAGCCGTCACCTGGACAACCTTCGTCCTGTCTCTTCCCGACGATGGGGCCGGCGCCCTGCCCCTGCTGAGGGGCATCATCCTGAACGACGACAAGTCCGCGACCTACAAGCTCGGCCTGCTTCGTGCCGTCGCCCGGATCGCGGACGCCGCGCCGGCCCTTGCGGTCGAGCGCGCGGACGAGGACGTCGTGGACCTGCCGCTAGGGGCGGTGGCGCTCAACTGGCTGCGGATGTACCTGCCCCTCGCGGCGGCGCGCCTGCCCCAACTCCCCGGAAACCAGGGCGCCAACGGGCTGGGTTTCGCCAAGGACGCCTTTCGGCGCCTCCTTGCAGAAGGCGTCGTCGGGCAGGACCTGAGGATCGGGTCGACCTTCTCAGGGGAGAGGGCAGCGACGCTGGCGAAGGCCCTGGCTGACGCCCGGAATACCATCTCCAGCATGCCTGCCCACTTCACGCGCTACCCGAACTCCGACGCACAGGTCTTCATCGCCAGACCTGCCAAGCCCCTCGGGTTCAACGGTGAGATCATCCTCGATGGAGACACCCTGAGGTCGTTTGGGACACTGGCCGTCCCGGGGCCGATCTGGCGGACCCTGCAGAGGCTGGGAGCCTGGGTGGAACCGGTCCTCGTCAGTGAATGGGCGCGCCTGGTCGAAGGCTTCGCCGTGCGGATGGGGCGCAAGCTTGAGCCAGGGGAAGTCGAGGCGGGCCTTCGGTGGCTCGACCCGGAAAGGGACACCCGCCTCGCCCGTATGGTCGCGATCCAGCGCCTGGACCGTGGAGAGACGATCCATTGCGTCTGGACAGGGAGTCGCCTGAAGCGGGACGCCTTCGACATCGACCACTGCCTTCCCTGGTCCGCATGGCCCTGCGGCGACCTTTGGAACCTGCTGCCGGCCAGCGCCTCGGTCAATCGCAACGAGAAGCGGGAGCGGCTGCCGGCCCCTGCCGCCCTCCATGAAGCGCGAAGCGGGATTACGGAATGGTGGCGCCAGGCCTGGGACGCCGACGAAGCCCTGGCACAACAGTTCCGACGGGAAGCCGCGGCAGCGCTCCCGCTGCACGGTGGCGGCGACCTCGACGACATTTTTGCAGGGCTGGAATGGCGCAGGCTGCGCCTGAGACAGGACCAGCAGGTCCAGGAATGGGCGGGCCCCAAACCCAGAAAATCGCCGGCTGCAACCAACGCCGAATCTTGAGGGCGGCAGGCGTTCAGTCCGCCCGCTTCAAAGCGGCTTTCGCCTACTTCCGCTTCTGCTTTCGCGCGACGTAGCGGAGGTCGCGGGCTTCTTTTTGGCGGGCGCGGAGGTCCAGGTCGCGGGCTTCCTGGGTGATGGCCTCATCTTCCAGGCGCAGGCGCTCGGCCTCGGCGGCGGCGGCGCGCTTGGCGTCGCGCTCGGCGTTGCGGGCGGCGCGGACGGCCTCCAGCTCGGCG
>CAIWHQ010000148.1 GCA_903912465.1 uncultured Alphaproteobacteria bacterium
CAACCTCGTGGGACAGCCGAAGTCGGCGATACCGGTGCCTGTCGCCCCTGGCCTTCGCCGGGTGACCTGCACCACATGCGTCCAGGCCCAGGACTATAATTCCCGCCGGCTGAACATCTATTTCGACGTCGATACAGGGATCATCCAGCGGGTAGCCTGCGGTTAGATCATGCCGCCTCGTCTGGCCTACACCACGCTTCTGATCGATGAGTACGACCCGGCGCTGGAGTACTTCCGGACGGTGCTCCGCTTCGTCGTTCTCAGTGACGAATCGTTGGGAGACGGGAAGCGCTGGGTCGTTGTCGCCCCATCCCATGAGGGCGGTGCCCTGCTGCTCGCCAGGGCAGTCACTCCGGATCAGGTCTCCATGATTGGCAGGCAGGGCGGCGGCCGGGTGTGGCTGTTCCTGCATACGGATGATTTTGAACGAGATTATCTGCACCTGCAGACGCATGGCGTCCGGTTTGAGGAGGCGCCGCGCGACGAGGCCTATGGTCGTGTGGTCGTCTTCGTCGATCGATGGGGTAATCGCTGGGATCTGATCCAGCCCAAAGCCTGAGACGCCCGGCCAGCCGCTAGGCCTTCAGGGCCTCGAGCGCCTCGACAGCTTCCAGCCAGGCCTGCTCCGCCGCGTCGAGGGTGGTCTGAGCCCCCTCCCGCGCCTTTCCCAGCTCCGCCGCCCGCCGGGGATCTCCGGAGAAGGTCTTCGGGTCTGCAAGGGCGGAGTCGATCTCGGCTAGCCGGTTTGACGCGCGGGTCATGGCTGCCTCCGTCGTTTCGACCTGGCGCCGGGCGTTTCCGGTCGGTGCCCGCGGCTTTGCCGACGGCGCCGGCGCGGCGGCGATTGCCTGCGGTTCCGGTGTGGGCGCCTCCGCCGCCTGAGGTCGGGAATCGACGTCCCGTGCCGCTTGCCGCGCCCGTTCCACAACCCGCTTGGCATAGGCCTCGACATCCCCGTCGAAGGGCCGGACCGAGCCTTCCTCGGCCAGCCAGAGCCGGTCTGCGACCAGCTCCATCAGCGAGCGGTCGTGGGTGATCAGGATCACCGCGCCCTCATAGTCATTGAGGGCGTCGAGCAGGGCCCGGCGGCTGTCGATGTCGAGGTGGTTGGTGGGCTCGTCCAGGATCAGGAGATGGGGGGCCTCCATGGCCACCAGGTTCAGCAGGAGCCGTGCGCGCTCGCCCCCGGACAGGTTGGCGGCGGTCGTCTCGACCTTGTCGACCCCCAGGCCCCACTGGGCCAGTCGACTGCGCCGGGAGGCCTCGGAAGCCTCCGGCAGGCGCTGGCGCAGGATGTCCAGGGGCGTCTCGGTAGGGTCCAGGGCCTCGATCTGGTGCTGGTGGAACCAGCCGACCTTGAGGCGACGATCCCGCCAGAACTCGCCCCCCTCGGGCGCAAGGTCGCCGGCGACGAGGCGGGCGAAGGTCGACTTGCCGGCTCCGTTCACCCCCAGGAGCCCGATCCGGTCGTCGAGGTCCAGTCGCAGGTTGAGGCCCTTGAGGACGGGCTTGCCGGGCTCGTATCCCACGGCGGCCTGCTCCAGCCTCAGGAGGGGCGGGGCGAGGGGCTTTGGAGGCGAGGGCAGCAGAAAGGGGGCGGTGTGTTCCCGGGCGGCGGCGGAGACCGGCGGCAGGCGGGCAATCATCTTCAGCCGCGACTGGGCCTGCACGGCCTTGCTGGCCTTGGCCCGGAACCGGTCGACGAAGGACTGGAGGTGGGCCCGCTGGGCGTCGACCTTCTGGCGCATGGCGTCCTCGACCCGCGCCCTTTCCTCCCGCTGGCGTTCAAAGTCGTCGTAGCCACCCGGATAGAGGTCCAGCCGGGCCTCGTGCATGTGCAGGATGTGGTCCACCGACCGGTTCAATATGTCCCGGTCATGGCTGATGATGATGGCGGTATTCGGATACTTCCTGAGCCGGGCCTCCAGCCAGAGGGCGCCTTCGAGGTCGAGGTAGTTGGTGGGCTCGTCGAGGAGCAGAAGATCCGGTTGGGCGAAGAGGGCGGCCGCCAGGGCCACCCGCATCCGCCAGCCGCCCGAGAACTCCGCCATGGGCCGGTCCAGGTCCGACGGCGTGAAGCCGAGACCCGACAGGATCTCCGCCGCCCGGGAGGGGGCCCGGTCCGCACCGATCTCGGCCAGCCGGCCGTAGATGTCGCCGATGTCCTCGGGCGCGGCGGTCTCGAGCCGATCGAGTAGGCTGGCCCTTTCCTCGTCAGCCGCGAGGATGGTGTCGATCAGGCTGACCGGCGTGGCCGGGTGCTCCTGGTCGACGGCCGAGAGCCGGGCACCCCTTGGCAGGCTGATCTCGCCGTCGCCCGCCCGGGCCTGGTCGCGGATCAGGGCGAAGAGCGTGGACTTGCCTACGCCGTTCCGACCGACCAGCCCGACCTTGGCGCCAGGGGGAATACTGGCGTTGGCCCGGTCGAGGAAACGCCGGCCCCAGGCGTCGTAGGTGAGATCTCGGATGTGAAGCATGACGGCGGGCTCTCTAACAGAGCCTTGCGGCCGCGTCGCCAGGTCCTTGCCGGCCGGTGTTGGCGAGTGGCGATGCTGCGGCTATAAGCCCGCACCCCATCGGCCCGGACGGGCCGAACCTCCCAGACTGGAAACAGGCCCTCATGACCCAACAGACCTTCTCGATCATCAAGCCGGATGCCACCAAGCGGAACCTCACCGGCAAGATCAATGCCGTGATCGAGGCTGCGGGCCTGCGCATCGTCGCCCAGCGCCGCATCCACATGACCGAGGCCCAGGCCAAGCGCTTCTACGAGGTCCACAAGGACCGGCCCTTCTACGGCGAGCTGGTCGAGACCATGACCTCGGCCCCGGTCGTGGTGCAGGTGCTGGAAGGCGACAATGCCGTGGCGCGCTACCGTGAAGTCATGGGCGCTACCAATCCCGAGCAGGCCGCCGAGGGCACCCTTCGCAAGCTCTTCGCCCTGAACGTCGGCGAGAACTCTGTGCATGGCTCCGACAGCCTCGAGAACGCGGCGCTCGAGATCGCCCAATTCTTCAGCCCGGCCGACATCGTCGGCTGATCCGGGAGGGGGGCGCTGCGTCGCCCCCTTTGCCTGACCTCAAGGGTGCGCTAGCACGGCTGCGTTCATCCGTGGGGGACGCGCCGTGTCGAACGCCGAGACCTTTCCTGAGATCCGTGAAGCGGTCCGGCGGCTGTGCGCCGGCTTCCCCGGGGAGTACTGGCGGGAAAAGGACCGCGAGCGGGCCTATCCCGGAGAGTTCGTCCGGGCCCTGACCGAGTCCGGCTTTCTCTCCGTCCTCATCCCTGAGGTCTATGGCGGTTCGGGCCTCGGGCTCGGGGCAGCCATCGCCGTCCTGGAGGAGGTCCACCGTTCGGGCTGCAATGGCGGTGCCAGCCACGCCCAGATGTACACCATGGGCACCTTGCTAAAGCATGGGAGCGAGGCGCAGAAGCAGGCCTACCTGCCGAAGATCGCCTCGGGCGAGCTGCGCCTCCAGGCCTTTGGCGTCACTGAGCCGGGGGCCGGTACGGACACCACCCGCATCACCACCTTCGCCCGCCGCGATGGCGACCACTATGTCGTCCGCGGCCAGAAGATCTGGATCAGCCGGGCCGAGCATTCGGACCTGATGGTCCTCCTCTGCCGCACGACGACCCGGGAGGAGGCCGCCCGGCCCAGCGACGGCATGAGCGTCCTGCTGGTCGACATGCGCGAGGCTGTCGGGAATGGCCTGACCATCCGGCCGATCCGGACCATGCTGAACCACGCCACCACCGAGCTCTTCTTCGACGACCTCAGGGTGCCCGTCGAGAACCTGATCGGCACGGAGGGGCAGGGGTTCCGCTACATCCTCGACGGCATGAACGCCGAGCGCATCCTCATTGCCGCCGAGTGCATCGGCGACGCCCGTTTCTTCATCGACCGGGCCAGCGCCTACGCCCGCGAGCGCGAGGTCTTCGGCCGTCCGATTGGCCAGAACCAGGGCGTTCAGTTCCCGATCGCCCGGGCTCACATCCAGACCAGCGCCGCCGACCTGATGGTGCGCCACGCTGCAGACCTTTTCGATGAGGGCCAGCCCTGTGGGACCGAGGCCAACATGGCCAAGATGCTGGCCTCAGAGGCCTCCTGGTTCGCGGCAGACACCTGCGTCCAGGTCCACGGTGGCTTCGGCTTTGCCGAGGAGTACGACATCGAGCGCAAGTTCCGGGAGACCCGCCTCTACCAGGTGGCCCCGATCTCCACCAACCTCATCCTCAGCCATGTGGGCAACCACGTGCTGGGCCTGCCCAAGAGCTTCTGATGCCAAAGCTTCCGATGCCAAGAGCTTCCGATGTATGACCTCCTGAAGGGCCTGCGCGTGGTCGAGGGCTCGGCCTTCGTGGCCGGGCCGACCTGCGGCCTCTACCTCGCCCAGCTGGGTGCAGAGGTGATCCGCTTCGACAATATCGGCGGCGGCCCGGACTTCCACCGCTGGCCCCTCAGCCAGGGCGGCGACAGCTTTTACTGGGAGGGGCTGAACAAGTCGAAGAAGTCCATCGCCATCGACCTCTCCCGGCCAGAGGGGCGACGCCTGGCCCAGGAACTCGCGACCGCGCCGGGGGACGACGGCGGAGCCTTTGTGACCAACTTCCCGGTCGAGGGCTTCCTGTCCTACGAGGCCTTGTCGGCCCTGCGGCCCGACCTTGTCTGCGTGCGGGTCATGGGCTGGGCCGATGGCCGGCCGGGGGTCGACTACACCATCAACAGCGCCGTCG
>CAIWHQ010000149.1 GCA_903912465.1 uncultured Alphaproteobacteria bacterium
ATCCCTGTATCGACGTCGAAATAGATGTTCAGCCGGCGGGAATTATAGTCCTGGGCCTGGACGCATGTGGTGCAGGTCACCCGGCGAAGGCCAGGGGCGACAGGCACCGGTATCGCCGACTTCGGCTGTCCCACGAGGTTGCGAACCGCCTTGAGGCCGCAGGTATCGATCTGCTGGGGGCTTGCACGCGGGATCGGGGGTGGCGCAACCTTGACGCGCCCCGATGTGGGCGCACAGGCCGGCATACACGCTGCCGCCACCAACAGGCCCAGGGCGAAGAGGCCGCGTCTCATGCGGCCTTCTCCCAGCCGCGCTCACCCTGGCGCCAATAGACGGCGCTGAACCCGGCGTCCTTCAATCGCCGCCATTGGGCGCGGGCGACCTGCAGGGCCGCCTCATCCTTCCCGTCGAAGATCACCGAGCACCGCTCATAATCATCGAGTACGCCCGGCTCGGCACCGTCCACCAGGAAAAGGGCCTGGGCGTGGTTGGGATTGGCGTCGTCGGCGACGAGCGCCACAGGATCAGCCTCCCCCGCCTGCGCACCCGCGGCATGGGGCAGGAAGCTGTCATCCCGGTAGCTCCAGAGCCAGGCGTCCAGATGCTCAACCCTGTCCCCGGAAGGCGCCCGTACGAGGGCCTTCCAGCCCTTCTGCAAGGTCCGCTCGAGAAGGGTCGGAAGGACCTGGTCAAGCCCCTGGCGCTCCAGGTGATAGAACCAGACCTCGCAGGTCGTCATGCGCGATCTTCGTAGTGGTCTTCGACGAGGCGGTTCAGGAGGCGCACGCCGAAGCCGGAGGCACCCTCGGGAATGGTCGGCACGGAGGACGGCTTCTTCCAGGCCGTGTTCGCGATGTCGAGGTGGGCCCAGGGCAGGCCGTTGACGAAGCGCTGGATGAAAAGGGCGGCGGTGATGGACCCGCCGGGCCGTCCGCCGGTGTTCTTCATGTCGGCGATGACGCTGTCGATCTGTTTGTCATAGGCCTTCGGCAGGGGCATCCGCCAAAGGGGCTCGTCTTCGCCCTTCGAGGCCGACAGGAGGTTGTTGGCCAGCTCGTCGTTGTTCGAGAAAAGGCCGGCATAGTCATTGCCCAGCGAGATGATGATCGCACCCGTCAGGGTGGCCAGGTCGACCATGAAGCGTGGCTTGAAGCGGTCCTGGCAGTACCAAATCGCGTCGGCCAGGACGAGCCGGCCCTCGGCGTCGGTGTTGATGATCTCGATGGTCTGGCCGGACATGGAGGTGACGACGTCACCCGGACGCTGGGCATTGCCATCGGGCATGTTCTCGACCAGGCCGAGGATACCGACGGCGTTGACCTTGGCCTTGCGGCCAGCCAGCACGTGCATCACGCCAGCGACGGCGGCAGCGCCGCCCATGTCCCACTTCATGTCTTCCATGCCATCGGCAGGCTTGATGCTGATGCCCCCGGTATCGAAGCAGACACCCTTGCCCACGAAGGCCACGGGCTGGGCGGCAGGATCGGCCGCGCCGTTCCAGCGGATGATGGCCAGCTGGCTCTCGCGCACGCTTCCCTGGCCCACGCCGAGCAGGGACCCCATGCCCAGTTGACGCATCTCTTCCTCGCCCAGGATCTCGACCGACAGGCCCAGGGCCTCAAGGGCCTTAACCCGCCGGGCGAACTCGGCGGGATAGAGGAT
>CAIWHQ010000150.1 GCA_903912465.1 uncultured Alphaproteobacteria bacterium
GATCAGGTCGAGCGCCCGGCAACTGCCCTTGCGGACCTTCCGGGCTTCCAGCCGCCGTCCCCCGCCGCCTTCCTCGCCCCGCTCGCCGAGCGTTTCGAGGCCTGGCAGCAGGTCTGGTCACGGGATGGCTTCGCCCCCGTCGCTGCGGCCTGGACCCAGCTGGCCGACGGCCTCGGGGGTCCCTGTACCGCCCGGCTTCCCGACCGGACCCTTTCGGGCGTTGCGGAAGCCCTGGACGGCGACGGCGCCCTGCGCCTGCGCCTGGATAGCGGCGAGACCGTCCGGATCACCGCCGGCGATGTTTTCTTCGGAGGCACCTGATGCTGCTGGCCATCGAACAGGGCAACACCAACACCCTCTTTGCGGTGCATGACGGAAGCGACTGGGTCGCCCAGTGGCGCACGGCCACCCAGTCCAACCGGACGGCGGACGAGTATGCCGCGTGGCTGTTCCAGCTCCTCGCCCTGACCGGGCTGAAGTTCGAGATGCTGGACGCCTGCATCATCTCCAGCGTCGTGCCCCAGTCGGTCTTCAACCTGCGCAACCTGGCCCGGCGCTACCTGAAGGTGGAGCCCCTGGTCATCGGCGAGAATGTCGAGCTTGGCATTCCCGTGCGCCTGGAGAAGCCCTCCGAGGCCGGCGCCGACCGGCTGGTCAACGCCATCGGGGCCCACGCGGTCTTTACCGGCGATCTGATCGTCATCGACTCCGGCACCGCCACCACCTTCGATATCGTTGCCGCCGACGGGGGCTTCGAGGGTGGCGTCATCGCCCCGGGTATCAATCTCTCCATGGAGGCCCTGCACGCTGCAGCCGCCAAACTGCCCCGGGTGGCCATACGCCGGCCGGTAAAGACGATCGGCAGGGATACGGTGGGCGCCATGCAGGCCGGAGTCTTCTGGGGCTATATCGCCCTCATCGAGGGGCTAATCGCCCGAATCAAGGCTGAGTGGGGGCGACCCATGACTGTGGTCGCCACCGGGGGGGTGGCCTCCCTCTTTCAGGGTGCCACAGACGCCATCGACCATTTTGACTCCGACCTGACCATCCGGGGCCTGCTGGAAATCCATCGCCGCAATTCAGGAGTCCGCTAAGTGGCAGGCCCGCGCCCCGACGACGAACTCGTTTTCCTGCCCCTTGGCGGGTCCGACGAGATCGGCATGAACTTCAACCTCTACGGCTATGGCCCGCCAGACCGGCGACGCTGGATCGTGGCCGATCTGGGCGTGACCTTCGGCGGGCAGGATACGCCCGGCGTCGACATCATCCTCCCGGACCCGAGCTGGATCGAGGCGCATGCCGATGACATCCTCGGGATCGTCCTGACCCACGCGCACGAGGATCACATCGGCGCCGTGGCCTGGCTCTGGCCGCGCCTGCGGGCACCGCTCTACGCGACGCCCTTCACGGCCTTCCTCCTGCGCGAGAAGCTGCGGGAGCGGAACCTCGAGGACGAGGTCGAACTCAACATCATCCCCCTCGGCGGGAACGTAATCCTCGGGCCCTTCGACGTGGAGATGGTCACCCTGACCCACTCCATCCCCGAGCCCAATGGCCTGGTCATCCGCACGCCCCTGGGGGTGGTTCTGCACACCGGCGACTGGAAGATCGACCCCAAGCCCCTGCTGGGCGAGGTCACGGATACCGAGACCCTGCGCCATCTCGGCGACGAGGGCGTCCTGGCCATGATCTGCGACTCCACCAATGTCTTCGTGGAGGGGCGGGCGGGGTCCGAGGCCGACGTCCGGGAAGAACTGGTCAAGGTCATCGCCGCCCAGACCGGCCGGGTCGCCGTGGCCTGCTTCGCCTCCAATGTGGCGCGAATGGAAACCGCCATCGTCGCCGGACGGACAGCGGGGCGGAAGATCTGCCTGGTGGGACGTTCCATGATCCGGATGGCCGCCGCTGCGCGCCATGTAGGCATGGACGTGGACTCCCAGGGCTTCATCTCCGAGGCCCAGGCCTCGCACCTGCCGCCCGACCAGGTCCTCCTGCTGTGCACGGGCAGCCAGGGCGAGCCGAGAGCGGCCCTCTCGCGCATTTCCGACGCCTCCCATCCCCACATCCGACTGGGGGCGGGGGATACCGTGATCTTCTCCAGCCGGGTCATCCCCGGAAACGAGATCGCCATCCAGGACATGCAGAACCGGCTCGCCGAGCGCGGGGTCAGGCTCATCACCGATCGGGAGCACCCGGGCATCCATGTGTCCGGCCATCCCTGCAGGGACGAACTGGCCGACATGTACGCCTGGGCCCGGCCCCAGATCTCGATACCTACCCACGGCGAGCGGCGGCACCTCCTCGAGCATGCCGCCTTCGCCCGCGAGCTTCAGGTGCCGCAGACGGTGGCCCTCCGGAACGGCGACATGGTGCGCCTTGCGCCGGGGCGTGCCGAGATCATCGATGAGGTTCCTGCCGGGCGCATCTACATCGATGGCGGCTTCCTGACCCCCCAGGATGGCGAGCCCCTGCGCGAGCGGCGCCTTGCCGCCTCCAGCGGCGTCCTCCACGCCGCCCTGGTCATGGACGGTCGCGGCCGCATCGCCTCCGGCCCCCAGGTCCGCGCCGTCGGCCTGCCCGGTGACCCTGAGCGGCCACTGGAGGACCTGCTGGACGACCTGGCTGATGCCGCCGAGGCCGCCGTGCGGCGTCTGGATGGCGAACAGCGCGAGATCGACGCCGAGGTGGAGGC
>CAIWHQ010000151.1 GCA_903912465.1 uncultured Alphaproteobacteria bacterium
ACGAACTGCAGGAGGCGGCCGATGTGATGGTCGGTGTGGGCGAGGAAGCCGGCGAAGGCCTCCATCAGCCGCCGGGCCATGGGCTTGTAGCGGTCCGGATAGTCCTCCCAGGCCGGGATCTCGTCGGGCCGGTCGGTCAGGACCGTGCCCTCGGGGATCACCCCCAGGGCGATCTGGCGCTCGAAGATGGTCCGGCGCAGGGCATCCCAGCCGTCGTCGAACTGGCCGGCGAAGCGGTCGATCCAGGCCTTGGGGGCATGGTGCGGCGTGTGCACCGCTGGGGTCGGGAGATAGAGGAAGTAGGGCTTGCCGGGCGCCGTTGCCCGCACCCGTTCGATCCAGGCGATGGACTGGTCCACCAGGTCCTCGGTGAGGTGATAGTCGGGCTTGCCGAGATAGGGGAAGACCGGTGTCGTCTGGTCGTAGACGGGGGGCTCGTACTGCGAGGCCTCGGCGTTGATGATGCCGTAGAACCGCTCGAAGCCCATGCCGGTCGGCCAGCGGTCGAAGGGGCCGGCGGGCCCCTGCTCCCAGGTCGGGGTCAGGTGCCATTTGCCGAAGCAACCGGTGGCGTAGCCGTTCTGCCGCAGGATCTCGGCCACCGTGGCCGAGGACCGGGGGATGAGGCTGTCATAGCCGGGGAAGCTGTTGGCTCCCTCGGGTATGCCGCCCATGTGCACGGCGTGGTGGTTGCGCCCCGTGAGCAGGGCCGCCCGGGTGGGCGAGCACAGGGCCGTGGTGTGGAACTGGTTGTAGCGCAGGCCCTTTGCCGCCACGGCGTCCAGGGCCGGGGTCGGCACGGGCCCGCCAAAGGTCCCGAAGGACCCGAAGCCCACATCGTCCAGCATGATGAGGATGATGTTCGGGGCTCCCTCAGGGGCACCGTCCTTGCGCAGGCGCGCGGACTGGGACGCGTCCAGCAGCCGCTCGATCCGGCCTTCGAAGGGCCTGGGGGGTTTGGGAAGTTCCGTCATGCCCCCGCGCCCACCAGGGTCTTGCCCATCCCCTGGCCGGACAGGGCGAACTCCAGGGCCTCGCCGTAGGCGGCCAGGGGAAAGCGGCGGCCTTCGGGGGGTGAGAGGCGGCCGTCCTCCACCCAGGCGAGGAGGCGGGCCAGGGCCTCGGCGGCGCGGGGCGCCTCGAACAGCAGGAACTGGCGCACGTCCACCCCGATGAGGGCGGCGCCCTTCATCAGGGGCAGGTTGGCGGGCAGGGCCGGGATGGGGCCACCGGCAAAGCCCACCACCAGGTGGCGTCCGCCCCAGGCCAGAGACCGGAAGGCCGGCTCGAACAGGGGCCCGCACACAGGGTCGAAGATGACGTCCGGCCCGCGTCCGCCGCACAGGGCCTTGAGCCGGTCGCGCCAGCCCTCGGCCTCCGTGTCCAGGACCTCGTCCGCCCCGCAGGCCCGGGCGAAGTCGCGCTTCTCCGGGGTGGAGGCGCAGGCGAGGACCCGGGCGCCCAGGATCTTCCCCACCTGGACGGCGGCCGTCCCCACGCCCCCGGCGGCGCCGAAGACCAGCAGGGTCTCGCCCGGGCGCAGGGCGGCCCGGTGCTCCAGGCCGTGCTGAGCGGTGAGGTGGTTGATTCGGAAGCCCGCAGCCTGGCCGGAGGTCATGTTGGCGGGCAGGCGCGTGCAGGCTCCGGTCGCGGCCAGGGCCATGTCGGCGAAGCCCCCCGCCACCGTGGCCATCACTCGGTCGCCGGGCGCCAGGCCCTCCACCCCATCGCCGAGGGCGTCGACCACACCGGCGATCTCCTGGCCCGGGGTATGCGGCAGGGGCGGCTTGACCTGGTAGCGGCCCAGGGC
>CAIWHQ010000152.1 GCA_903912465.1 uncultured Alphaproteobacteria bacterium
AAGTCCCTTGAACTCGACGGCGAGCCGGCCATGAGCCAGGCCGTCTTCGTCAACGGCCCCAAGACCCTGCCGGTCCGATTCGAGATGGCCTGAGGCGGTGGGCTCTGCGGACCTCGCGCCCCGCCTGGCGGCCTATGCGGCTCGCCGCATGCCGGCGGCCAGTGACGTCGAGGTCCGCGACCTGTCCCGGATTTCCGGCGGCGCCTCGCGGCAGACCTACAGGTTCCGGCTAACCTGGTCCGAGGGCGGCGCAACCCGGGAGCGCCGGATGATCCTGCGCCGGGATCCACCGGTCAGCCTCATCGACACCGAGCGCCGGGTCGAGTTCGAGGCCTACCGCGCCTTCTTCGGCTCGAAGGTCCCGGTGCCCGAGATGATCTGGCTGGAGGAGGGGACCGAAGCCCTGGGCCTGCCCTTCTCCGTGGCGGAGGAGATCACGGGTTTCGAGGCGGCGCCCGCCCTGCTCTGGACCGAGCCCTATCTCGCCGCTCACGAGACCCTGGCCCGGAACAAGTGGACCATCCTGGGCGAGATCGCCCGGGCCGATCCCTTCTCCCTTGGCCTTGACCGGGTCATGCCGCCCCCCGAGCCCGAGGGCTGCTGGGTCCGTGAGCTGGACATGTGGGAGACCGTGCTGGACGAGGACGAGGCCGAGCCCCTGCCCATCGCCCGCGCCGCCATCCGCTGGCTGAGGGCCAATCCCCCGCCGCCCGCCCAGAAGATCGGGGTCGTGCACGGCGACTTCCGGACCGGCAACTTCCTCTATGACCGCCAGGGCGACATCCATGGCGTCCTGGACTGGGAGATGGCCCACCTGGGCGACCCTCTCGAGGACCTGGGCTGGAGCCTCAATCCTGTCTGGAACTTCAAGCGCGACCTCGCCGGCGGCCTTGTCCCCGACCGCGTCGCCGTCGCGCACTGGGAGGCGGCCAGCGGCCTCCGGGCCGATCCGGCCGCCGTCCACTGGTGGACCCTCTTCAACTGCGTGAAGGGCCAGGCGATCTGGATCTCCTCGGCCCGGGCCTGGATCGATGGTGGCAACCGCGAGCCGATCATGGTCCTGCCCGCCTGGGGCATGCAGAACCCCCAGGACCGCGCCATCCTCAAGGTCATGGATCACCTGTGAAGCCCGACATTCCCGCCGTCCTCGCCGAACTCGCGGGCCTCGTCGCCCGGAACGCCGCCCCGGACCTGGATCCCGCCGAGCGCGCCGGCGCCCTCGGCCTCTCGGCGGCCCTGCTGGGCATGGCGGCCGAGGCCTGGGACGGTGCCGCCCAGCGCCTGGTCGAGGAGAACCGCGCCCTGCGCGCCCTCCTGTCCGACGCCGGCGACCGTGCGGGCCCGGATGCCGCGCTTGCCGGGGCCGAGGACGACGACCTGAGGATCTCGGTCCTCTCCGCCGCCAACGCCCGGCTGCGCGCCGGGCTCATCGCTCTGCAGGCGGCCGTCGAGGCTGAGGACTCCCCGGAGGCCCGGGCCCTGGAGTCCCGGATCTGGGAGGAACTGAGGCTCTCCACCGAGCGGCGCCATATGTCCTCCGCCCTGGCCTAGGCTTCGCCTGGCCGCGGACTCTCGACAACCCGACCGGGCTGAGCTTTCTTGTGCGTCCCGCCATTTTGCGGGGGCCCGCCCTGCGGCGGGCGCTTCACGCCAATACCGGCCGCCCATACTGGCCCAAGATCGAGGGGACGATTTCCAAATGGCCCGCATCCTGCCCGAACCCACGCCGGAGACCCGGCACTTCTGGGACGGGTGCCGCGATGGCGAACTCCGCCTGCAGCGCTGCACCGAATGCAAGAACACCTATTTCCCGCCCAGGGCCTTCTGCCCTTCCTGCGCCTCCCGCAAGGTGGAGGTCTACGCGGCCAGCGGCCGGGGCGTCCTCTGGTCCTACGTGATCAATCACCGGCCGCGCCCGGACATGGGGACCGAGCCTTACGCCATCGCGGTGGTGAAACTCGATGAAGGCCCGACCCTGATGACCAACATCGTGGGCTGCCCCCAGACACCCGAGGCCCTGGTCCTCGACATGCCCGTCAAGGTCAGGTTCGAGAAGCAGACCGATGACATTTCCCTGCCGCTCTTCGAGCCGGCGCAGTCCTGAGGCGGAACCCGACCATGATGCAGAATTCTGTTGCGGTCGTCGGCGCTGCCGAGACCACCAAGATGGGCAAGATCCCGGACGTCTCCGTGATCGGCCTCCACGCGGACGCCGCCCTCAACGCGATGGCGGACGCGGGCCTCAAGCCCTCCGACATCGATGGCGTCGCCACAGCGGGGATCTCCCCGGTCGAGTTGGCCCACTATCTGGGCATCAAGCCGACCTATGCTGACGGCACCAGCGTGGGCGGATGCTCCTTCATGCTGCACGTCCGGCATGCGGCGGCGGCCATCAACGCTGGCCTTGCCAAGACCATCCTCATCACCCACGGGGAGTCCGGCCGCAGCCGGGTGGGCGCTGGCGGCTTCGGCCGCGCGCCGTCCAGCCTCATGGGGCAGTTCGAGATGCCCTACGGCGTCACCAGCCCACCCACCATGTTCACCATCCCGGTCCTGCGCTACATGAAGACCTACGGGGTGACCGAGGCGGACCTGGCCAATGTGGCCGTGGTCCAGCGCGAGTGGGCGGCCCTTAATCCCCGGGCCAGTTTCAAGGATCCGATCACCGTCGACGACGTCCTGAACTCGCCGATGATCGCCTGGCCGTTCCGTATGCTGATGTGTTGCCTCGTCACCGACGGCGGCGGCGCTCTCATCCTGACCAGCGCCGACCGGGCAAAGGACTTCCCACAGAAGCCTGTCTATATCCTGGGCACGGGGGAAAGCGTCGAGACGCCCCTGGTCTCGCAGATGTACGACTTCACCTCGTCCACGGCTTTCAAGATCTCCGGCAAGAAGGCCTTTGACGAGGCCGGTATCACCCATGCCGACGTCGACCACCTGATGATCTACGACGCCTTCGCCCACCTGCCCCTGTATGGCCTGGAGGACCTCGGCTTCTGCAAGCCGGGGGAGGCCAAGGACTTCATCCGCGAGCGCAACACCGCCATAGGCGGCAAGCTGCCGCTCAATACGAACGGCGGTGGCCTGTCCTACATGCACTCAGGCATGTACGGCATGTACGCCCTGCAGGAGAGCGTCCGTCAGATGCGCGGAACCGCGGCGGCCCAGGTCAAGGATGCGAAGATCAGCATCGCCCATGGGGTCGGCGGCATGTTCGCAGCCTCGGGGACCATCATCTTCACCAACGAAAAATAGCGTATTTCCAGGTTCTTACCGCACTTATGCTGCAGATTTCAGGTGCAGCATAAGTGCAGCAATGACCGTTCGGCGCGCGAGTCTCCCCGGCGTCGGCGAGTTCAGGCCCGAAGGGGTGGGCACCGGCGGTCCTGGGCGGCCGGCCGGGGATCCGTTCTCCAGGTGTCGACCGAAGCCCGACCTATGAAGAACTTGTTAACCTCGGCTTGTTAGCTGAGTGGGACGGGCGTACCGGCCTTGGGGATCGTGTGTGAGATCCTGAGGCGGATTCGGAGCGGTTATGGGATTTTCGTCGGACCCACGGGCGCGCTTCAACCTTGAGCAGGTGTCCATCCTGCTCCTCGATGAAACGCCGCTCGGCATGTCCATCCTGGTTCAGATCATGAACGGTTTCGGGGCGCGAAAGCTTCACCGGTGTGACAGCGTCGCCAAGGCTGAAACTGTCGTCCGGGATACCGATCTCGACCTCCTTATCGTTGACGCCATGGCGTCCGGCGGTGGCTACAATTTCGTCCATTGGCTCAGAAGTTCAGGGATCCGGCCGAACTGCTATGCACCTGTCCTGCTGACGGCGGCCCATACGCCCGCAGCGGCGGTGACGAATGCGAGGGACTGCGGCGCCCACATCGTCATGGCCAAGCCGCTGACGCCAAAGGCCGTGCTTGATCGCATTGTCTGGGTCGCGCGGGCCGGCCGCAGGTTCGTAGAGAGCGACAAGTTCGTGGGTCCGGACCGCCGGTTCAAGGAAGCCGGGGTCCCGGAAAAAGTGGGTGTCGGGCGGCGCAGAGAGGATGCCGTCCCGGGGAAGGTTTAGGCCTGGGAAGGTTTAGGCCGGGGAAGGTTTAGGGGTTCGTCCGGCGATTTTTGCGGTGGGTCGAGTAGCGTGAGGTAAGGTCGTGTCGAATGAGTGAGTCCGCTAAGATCCATGTTCCGGACATGCCCCTTGGGCGTCTGATCCGTATGCCCGGTGGCAAGACGGCGGGCCAGGCCTTAGCCGACGCCGAGCAGGGGCTCGCCTCTCTTCAGGGCGAGAGCATGAAGGAGCTGAACCGGGTCCTGGCCAAGGCCGAGACATTCTATGCCCGGGCTGAAGGCAAGTTCGATGCCCTGGTCGTGAGCGCCTTCTATGACCTCATCAACGGCGCCATCGGCCTGCCGACCGCCGGCAAGGACCGGGCCATTGACACCATGCTGGTGAGCCTCGCCGACCTGCTGGACTATTATCGGACCTCCGGCGACTGGGGCGACAAGTCGGTCCAGGTTCACCTGGCGACCTTCCAGCTGCTCCTGAAGACTGAGGGAATCCGCGACCCCCAGGGCACCGAACTGATCCTGGCCGGCCTCAGGAAGGTCAGCCGCAAGGCCGCCAAGGGCTGATCGCCGGGTGGACCGGAAAGACCCGGCCTGCCAAGATCAGGCTGGTTCCGCCGGAGGCCCCCCATGAAGACCCGCGCTGCCGTCGCCTTCGAGGCCAAGCGCCCCCTGGAGATCGTCGAGGTCGACCTCGAAGGACCCCGTGCCGGCGAGATCCTCGTGGAAATCCGCGCCACCGGCGTCTGTCACACCGACGCCTACACCCTGGATGGCCTGGACTCCGAGGGGATCTTCCCGTCGATCCTGGGACACGAGGGGGCCGGCGTGGTCGTGGAGATCGGGTCGGGGGTCACCAGCGTCAGGCCGGGGGATCACGTGATCCCACTCTACACACCCGAATGCCGCCAGTGCAAAAGCTGCCTGTCGCGCAAGACCAACCTCTGCACCGCCATCCGCGGGACTCAGGGCAAGGGCCTCATGCCGGACGGGACCAGCCGGTTTTCCTACCGTGGGCAGGCCATCGCCCACTACATGGGCTGCTCGACCTTCTCGAACTTTACCGTCCTGCCCGAGATCGCTGTGGCAAAGATCCGGCCTGACGCCCCCTTCGACAAGGCCTGCTACATCGGCTGCGGGGTGACGACCGGGGTCGGGGCCGTGGTGAACACGGCCGGCGTCGAGCCAGGGTCCACCATCATCGTCTTCGGCCTGGGCGGGATCGGCCTCAACGTCATCCAGGGCGCGCGCCTGGTCGGGGCCGGACAGGTCATCGGCGTCGATATCAACCCTGACCGGGAGGCCTGGGGCCGCCAGTTCGGCATGACCGACTTCGTCAACCCGAAGAAGGTCGAGGGCGATCTCGTGCAGCATCTCGTGGCCCTGACGGATGGCGGCGCCGACTATACATTCGACTGTACGGGCAATACCGACGTCATGCGCCAGGCGCTCGAGGCCTGTCATCGCGGCTGGGGCGAGAGCATCATCATCGGCGTGGCCGAGGCGGGCCGGGAGATCTCCACCCGGCCGTTCCAACTCGTGACCGGACGCGTCTGGAAGGGCACGGCCTTCGGCGGCGCCCGGGGTCGGACCGACGTCCCGACGATTGTCGACTGGTACATGGAGGGCAAGATCCAGATCGACCCCATGATCACCCATGTCCTGCCACTCGAGGAGATCAACCGGGCCTTCGACCTCATGCACGCCGGGGAGAGCATCCGCAGCGTCGTCGTCTTCTGAGCCCGGGGGCCGCCGGCCCTTCCGTCATTTCTGTCCATTTTTGGGGGCCCATTGACCCCCGGGGGGAGTTTCCATGATCAAGACCCGCATCACCGACATGCTCGGCATCCAGTATCCCATCATCCAGGCCCCCATGGGGTGGATCGCCCGGTCGGCCCTCGCCTCTGCGGTCTCCAATGCCGGCGGGATGGGGATCATCGAGACCTCGTCCGGTGACCTGCCCGCTGTCCGCGGGGAGATCGAGAAGATGAAGGGGCTCACCGACAAGCCCTTCGGCGTCAATATCGCCCAGGCCTATGTCCGCGATCCCGACATCGTCTCCTTCGTCGTGGACCAGGGGGTGAAGTTCGTCACCACCTCCGCGGGGGATCCGAACCGATACTGCGCCGCCCTCAAGGCGGCCGGACTGACGGTCTTCCACGTGGTCCCGTCCCTGGCGGCGGCGATCAAGGCCATCGATGCCGGCGTCGACGGCCTGGTGGTCGAGGGCGGAGAGGGCGGGGGCTTCAAGAGTTCCCGGGACGTCTCCACCATGGTCCTCCTGCCGCTGGTCTGCTCCAGGCTGGACGTGCCCATCGTGGCGGCGGGCGGGATTTCAGACGGACGCAGCATGGCGGCAGCCTTCGCCCTGGGCGCCGAGGGCGTTCAGATGGGCACTCGCATGGTCTCGGCCGCCGAGAGCCCCGTGCACCAGAATTGGAAGACTGCCATCGTCGAGGCGAAGGAAACCGACACTGTCTTCCTGAACCGCTTCGGTCCCGGCCCTGCCTGCCGGGCGCTCCGCACCGAGAAGACGACCCTCCTGGAGAAAGAGCCCGGCGAGAACGGCGTCGCGCCGGAGTTCCGGCGTTCCCAGGAGCTCTACTTCGGCGGCGACATGGAGGCCTCCATTGCCCTGTCGGGCCAGGTGGCCGGCCGGATCGATTCCGTGAAACCCGTTGCCGAAATCATCTCGGAGATGGTGGAGGAGTTCGAGACCCTCATGGACAGCCTGTCGTCGCGGTACGCCCGGACCCGCGCCTGAGGCGGGGCCGATCGCCTCAGGCCGCGAGAGCAGCCTGGGGCACGGGCACTTCTGCATAGCTGGCCTCGTCCCACAGGGCGTCCCATTCGGCCCAGCGGACCGAGGCCTCGCGCAGGCGGGCGTCATCCCGGACCAGGATCACCTGGCCCTGGCCCTCGTCCCAGACCACCGTCAGGTCGCAGAGGCGAAGGTCGGCGTCCTCCAGGCGTCCCTGGCGGACCAGGTCCTGTGCCATCGGCGCAGACAGGCGCAGCCTGAGCCGGCCTCCGGACAGACGCTCTGCGCAGTCCGCATGCCGGATCACCTCGTCGATCATGGCGGGGGTCGCAGGCCGAAGGGGCCGCCGGGCGCCGAAGCGAAAGGCAGGGTCGGAGCGGGCGGGGCGGATCGACTGGACATTCTGCATCTGAGGGACCTTTCCATGGGGTCGCGCCGGGGTACGGATTGAGAATGCGCTGGCGCTACGCCAGAAACGGACGTAAGTTTCGGGTCTGTTCTCTTTTTTCGCAGGGGGTGGCATGCGACACGAAAAGGCGGCCCGACTGCTTGAGCTGGCACGGCGGCTCGCCGCGTCCGCGGAAGGCCTGACCCTGGACGAGATGGCGTCGGCCCTGCAGGTCTCCCGGCGGACCGTCGAGCGCATGCGCGACGCTGTCCGCGAGGCCTTTCCCCAGATGGAGGAGATCGCCGATCCGCCGACCGTACGGTTCCGCATTCCCTCGGGGCTCGACGGCATCTTCCAGGCCCCGACCGCCGAGGAGTTCGCCGCCCTCAGGGCTGCGGCTGACCACTTCCGCCAGTCCGGTGCCACCGCCCGGGCGGGCGCTCTCGCCGTCCTGGAGACCAAGGTCCTGTCGGCCATGCGGGCCGGGGTCCGCCGCCGGCTGGCGCCAGACATGGAGGCCCTGCTCGAGGCCGAGACCATGGCGGTGCATCCAGGCCCGCGTCCCTTCGAGGACGAGGCGGTGCTGGGGGCTGTCCGCGAGGCCATCGTCTCCCTGCAGCGGCTGCGCTTCCTGTACGACGGCGGCTCAACCCCTGGCCGGGAGCGGGAAGTGACGCCCTACGGCCTCCTGTTCGGGCGCTCGAACTACCTGGTCGCGGCGGAGGGTGCGGGGGGCGAGCCCCGGAACTGGCGACTGGACCGGGTGCGCGACATCCGGGTGGTCCAGGTCCCCGGCTCGCGACCCGCCGACTTCTCCCTGGCGGCCTATGCCTCGCGGAGCTTCGGCATCTACCAGGATGCGGTTGAGGACGTGGTTCTGCACATCCTGCCCCATGGGGCGGAGGAGGCCCTCGGCTGGCGCTTCCACGCCACCCAGGTTCTCGAGCCCCAGTCGGACGGCTCCGTCATCGCGCGTTTCCGGGCCGCCGGCATGCGCGAGCTGGCCTGGCACCTCTTCACCTGGGGGGACAGCATCCGCATCCTGGCCCCGGAGCGGCTTCGGGCGCAGATGGCCGAGGAGCTGTCAGCGGCCACCAGGGCGCACGGGGCACCCTGACGTCCCCTGCCTCAGGTGGACTTCAGGGCCGCCAGTACCGCCTCGGGCCGGATCGGGAGGTGCCGGACCCGGGCCCCCACAGCATTGAAGATGGCGTTGCCGATGGCCGGCCCGACCACGGTCGTCGCCGGCTCGCCCAGGCCGACCGGCACATGGTCGCTGTCGACGAACTCGATCTCCAGGTCCGGAACATCACTCATCCGGAGCGGGGTATAGGCGCCCAGGTTGGTCTCCTGGATGCGGCCGTCCCGGAAGGTCGCGCCCTCGTGCAGGGCCAGGCTCAGGCCCCAGAGGGCGGCGCCCTCCATCTGGGCCAGGGCACCATCCGGATGGATGATGGCGCCGGCGTCCACGACGAGGTGCAGCTTCTCCACCGTGACCTCACCGGTCTTCCGGTCGACCCGGACCCGGGCCGCGCAGGCGGTCCAGGTGGGCATGTCCCGCTCCTGGCCAAAGCTGGAGGCAAGACCCAGGCCGACGCCTGCAGGCAGCTTTCCGCCCCAGCCCGCCGCCTTGGCCACGCGCGAGAGCACGGCGGCCTGACGCTTCGCCCCGCCGACAGAGCTTGGCGCGGCGCCGGCATTTCGGCCTGTCCCGTCCAGCATCTTCAGGCGGAAGGCGAGGGGATCCTGGCCAGTGGCATGGGCGGCCTCGTCCATGGCGCTTTCCACGGCCCAGTTGGTCCAGCCCGGTCCCACCGAGCGCAGCCAGCCTGGCCGGAAGGCGCGGTTGGCAAGGTCATTCGACAAGGCTCGTACCCGGTGGGCACCGACGCTGTACCAATGGTTGGCGCCGTTGATCGCGAAGGGATCGTAGGGCTGGTCATTGGCGCCCTTGGGCATGAAGAAGGGCGCCATGACCTCAGTGGGCCAGCCGGCGGCGGCGGCGTGGTCCATGGCCGTCACCCGGCCCCCCTCGCCAAAGGCCATCCGCACCCTCTGGACCGAGGGCGAGCGGAAGCTGTCGAAGAGGGTGTCGTCCTCACGGGTGAAGACCAGCTTGACCGGCTTGCCCAGGGCCTTGGAGGCCAGGGCCGCGGGTACCGCATAGTCGCCGTTCAGTCGCCGGCCGAAGCCGCCGCCCAGCAGGTAGGTCTTCATGACGATGCGGGTCTCGGGCCGGCCAAGGGCCTTGGCCAGGGTCGGCAGGATCAGGGACTGCCACTGGTTGCCGGTGTGGATCTCGAAGACGCCGTTCCGCTCGAAGGCCAGGGCGTTCAGGGGCTCCATCTGGAAGTGCAGGGCGGCGTCCGTGGTGTATTCCGCCTCCAGCCGGGTCTTCGCGCCCGCAAGGGCGGCGTCGACACCCGGGTCGTTCACCACCAGGGAGCCGGCAGCCGCGTCGGCGATCAGGGCCCGGCCCCGGGCCTCGAGGTCGGCGTCCGAGACCTTCGCCGTCGGACCGTTCTCCCAGGTCACCTTGAGGGCCCGGACCGCGCGGTCAGCGGCGATGAAGCTGTCACCGAGGGCGACCACCCATCCCGGCACGGTCCCGGACGGGTCGTCGAGGACGAGATGGCCGCGATAGCCGGGAACGCCCCTGGCACCGGACTCGTCGACCGATACCACCTTGGACTCATTCCGCGTCGGCGGGATGACGGGCCGGGCGTAGACCATCCCCGCCATTTTCGAATCCAGGCCGAACACTGCCGACCCATCGGTCTTGGCCGGGATGTCGCGGGCCTGGAATTCGCCACCGATCAGGCGCCTTTCAGAGGCCGGCTTGATGGGGAGGGCGGCCAGTTCCTTGTCGGTGAAGCCGCCGCGCAGTCCGCCGGCGGCGACGATGTCGCCGTAGCTGACCGAGCGCTTGCCGGCAAAGACGGTGCCCTTGCGGGCGATGCAGGACGATGCGGGGACCCCAAGGATCTTCGCCCCGGCCTCGATCAGGGCGATACGCCCGGCTGCCCCGGCCTGGCTCAGCATGGGATAGCTCTGCCAGACCGACCAGGACCCGCCGGTGACCATCAGGCCCCACTTGGGATCTGTGTCCACGTGAACGATGCGGACCTTGTCCCAGTCGGCCTCGAGCTCGTCGGCGACAATGCGGGCCAGGGCGGTGCCGACGTGCTGGCCCATCTCGGCCCGAACGACATTGACCGTCACCACGCCGCGCGCGTCGATGGCGTACCAGAGGGTGGGCTCGAAGGCGGGCGCCCCGGCAAAGGGGCCCAGGGAGACGGCGGCGTCAGCGGCGGCGGCGAAGCCAAAGGCTGCGCCCGCTGCCCCTGCCGCGATCAGGAAGCGGCGGCGGTCGGGTGAGGGAAGGCCCTGGGTACTCATGAGCGGACCTCCGAAGGACGCACCGCAGCCTTGCGCCGGGGCTTGGCGGCAGCCAGCTTCACCGCCTTGCGGATGCGGACATAGGCCATGCAACGGCAGAGGTTGCCGTTCATCGCGGCTTCGATCTCGGCGTCGGTGGGCTTGGGGTTGGCCGACAGCAGGGCCGCGGCCTGCATGATCTGGCCGGACTGGCAGTAACCGCACTGGGGCGCCTGGGCCTCGACCCAGGCCTCCTGGACGGGATGGATCCCGCCGGCGCCCAGGCCCTCGATGGTGGTGATCTCCAGGCCCTCGACGGCGCTCACCGGCGTCAGGCAGGACCGGACGGCCTGGCCGCCCACGTGCACCGTACAGGCACCGCATTGCCCCACCCCGCAGCCAAACTTGGTCCCGGTCAGGCCAAGCTCATCTCGAAGCACCCAAAGAAGGGGAGCGTCATCCGGCCCGGAGGCCTCGACCTGTCGTCCATTGACCCTGAACTTCGCCATGGCGAGAGCTCCTTTTTCCTGGAGTTTCCGTCCCTCAGGTCACGCTGCGCCCGGCTTCTGCGTCTGTCCAGTCCCCGCCCGAGGCATCAGGTCCGGAAGAGGCCGACCAGGTCGCCCACCCAGGCCTTCACAGCGTCCTTCTTTTCGGTCGATGTCCGGCCATGGCGCACCACGACCAGGTCCAGGTCTGGCGCCAGGACCGTGAACTGGCCCTCATGCCCGTTGGCGGAAAAGGAGCCCGGCCCGCCCAGGTCCAGCCACCAGTGGGCACCATAGCGGCCGTCCGTGACACCGGGCTGCTGGAAGGTCGGGGTGCGGGCGTAGTCCACCCAGCCCGGGGGAAGAATCCGCCGCCCGTCCCACACCCCATCGCGCAGGTAGAGGAGGCCGAAGCGCGCGAAGTCCCGGGCACTCGTAAAGCAGAAGGACGAGCCGATGAAGGTCCCGGCGGGGTCGAACCTGGGGATCGGAGTCTTCATGCCGAGGGGCTCGAAGAGGCGCTCGCGCATGAAGCCGCCGAAAGCCTCCCCCCTGAGGCCGGTCATGTCGGCGAGGATCCTGCAGATGATGTTCGTCGTCCCGGAGGAATAGCTGAAGAAGGTCCCGGGCGGATGGATCAGGGGTTGGTCGGCGGCATAGTGGGCGACGCTGTCCTTCCCGGAGCCCCACATCATCTCGATGGTGTCCGAGGGCTTATCCACCTCGTAGATCTCGTCGAACTTCAGGCCGCTCGACATGCGCAGCAGCTGGTCCGTGGTGATAGCGCTCCGGGGGTCTCCGGGTGTCCGCCATTCTGCGACAGGAGCCGGGTCGGAGATGTCCAGCCGGCCGTCGCCGACAACGATCCCCACCAGGGCGTGAGTGAGGCTCTTGGCCTTGGACCAGGACAGGCAGGTGGCGTCGGGGCCGTGCTCGGGCCCGTAGCGCTCCAGCAGGAGGCGGCCACCCTGGACCACCACGACCGCATGGGTCTCGTCGAAGTCCCTGAAGCCGCGTTGGAGGTGGGCCTCGAGGCGCTCGCGGTCGACTGTCCCGGGAAGCTCTCCGCCCGGCCAGTCCGTCGTGGGCCAGGGAACGCCGGCAGGCTGGGACGGAAGCGGGGGCAGGGCACCCGCCTGGGCCTGGCCGCTCACGAGATCAGGGCCCGGACTTCCACCACCTCCTCGGGGGTGAGGATCCACTCGGCGCAGCGCGCATTCGCCTGGACCTGCTCCGGGGTCGTCGCGCCGGCGATGACCGAGCTTACCGCCGGGTGCCCGAGGAGCCAGGCGAAGGCCAGGTCAAGGATCCGCCGGCCACGTTGCTCGGCCCAGGCTTCCAGGGCCTCGAGCCTGTCGAAGTTCCGGTCGCTCAGGGCCGCTGCGCCCCGCGCGCCCCAGGCCGCCAGCCGGGTGCCCTGCCGGGGCGGCTCACCGCGCTGGTACTTGCCGGTGAGGAAGCCGCTGGCGAGGGGAAAGAAGGGCAGGAGGCCAAGGCCGAAGCGCTCGCAGGCCGGCAGGACCTCGCGCTCCACGCCCCGCTCCAGCAGGCTGAAATTGTTCTGGGCAGAGACGAAGCGCTCGAGGCCCCCGGTCCGCGCGGTCCAGTCGGCGTCGGCGATCTGCCACCCCGAGAAGTTGGAATTGCCGATGTAGAGCACCTTGCCGGAACGGACGAGGTCGTCCAGGGCCCGCAGGGTCTCGTCGATGGGCGTGTCCGCATCCGGTACATGCATCTGGTAGAGGTCGATGTGGTCCGTGTGCAGGCGCTTCAGGCTGTCCTCGACGGCCTTGACGATGTAGCGCCGGGCGCCGCCGCGCAGGTAGGCACCCTCGCCCATCGGGTTGGCAAACTTGGTGGCCAGGACCGCCTTGTCCCGCCGGCCCTTCAGGGCCTCGCCCAGGAAGACCTCTGACTTCGAGCCGCCATAGATGTCGGCCGTGTCGAAGAAGTTGACGCCGCAGTCCAGGGCCGCGTCGACCACCATCCGGGTCTGGGCCTGGTCGATGCGCATGCCGAAGTTGTTGCAGCCCAGCCCGATGATGCTGACCTTGAGGCCGCTTGCCCCCAGATTGCGAACTTGCATTCCGTCCTCCCGAAACCGCCTGACACGCGATTGATGCTAGGCCAGCCTTCGGTCCTGCGCCAGCAGGCGCGCCGGGATCGTCGTCCGGCGTCAGATCGCGCGGACAAGCCTCAGCGTCTCGGCGTTCTCCACTGCGGCGCGGCGAAGGTTGACGGCCTCGAAATCGACGGTGGATTCGATTTCACGACCCCCAAAGGCGTTGTCTTCATCCTCGGTTTCGAGGGGGGCGAACCAGGGCCGGTAATTCATGGCGACCTCCTTCAAGTTGCGACGGAACATGTTAAGGGCCGTTAACCTTTTCCCGCCAAGCCCCGGGGCGGGACTCTCACGCACAGTTGAACGGCGGTCCTTCGCGGCGGCTTCCGGTCAAATCGCCCCCCGGCGTTTGAAGACGTCTGGTCTTGCCCGTTCAGCCTGATTAAGAATGGTCCCAACGCCCAAACAGGGGGACGGCGCAGGCCTCGGATCCGGAATCGGACCGGGCTCCGTCCATCAGGGCGACCTGGGAGGAAACGGGTCTTGCAGCCAACGCGTACCGAGGGTCCCGACTACTATCACAAGGTAGTCGACTGCCAGTGGGCCTGTCCCGCTCACACGCCCGTACCGGAATACATCCGCCTGATCGCAGATGGCCGGTACGATGACGCCTACATGATCAACTGGAAGTCGAACGTCTTCCCCGGCGTTCTCGGCCGCACCTGCGACCGCCCCTGCGAGCCCGCCTGCCGGCGCGGCCGGGTGGAGGACGAGCCTGTGGCCATCTGCCGGCTCAAGCGCGTCGCCGCCGACAACAAGGTCGACGTCGGGCCCCTGATGCCGCCGGTCGCGGCCAAGCGGAATGGCAAGCGTGTGGCCCTGGTCGGCGCCGGCCCCGCCTCGCTGACGGTGGCGCGCGACCTCGCCCCCCTTGGCTACGAACTCGTCCTGTTCGACGGCGAGCCCCGTTCGGGCGGGATGATCCGCAGCCAGATCCCCCGTTTCCGCCTCCCCGAGGAGGTCATTGACGAGGAGGTGGGCTACGTCACCCGCCTCGGGGGTGTTGAGCTTCGCCTCGGCCAGCGGATTGACAGCCTCAAGGCCCTTCTGGCCGAGGGCTTCGACGCGGTTTTCGTCGGCTCCGGGGCACCCCGCGGCCGTGACCTCGACATCCCGGGCCGGGAGGAGACCGCCGCCAACGTCCATATTGGGATCGACTGGCTGTCGAGCGTGTCTTTCGGCCACATCGAGAAGATCGGCCGGCGGGTCATCGTCCTCGGTGGCGGCAACACCGCCATGGACTGCTGCCGCACCTCCCGCCGCCTGGGTGGCGAGGAGGTCAAGGTCGTCGTCCGGTCGGGCTTTGAGGAAATGAAGGCCAGCCCCTGGGAAAAGGAAGACGCGATCCACGAGGACATTCCGATCCTCAACTTCCGCGTCCCCAAGGCCTTCACCCATGAGAATGGCCGCCTGACCGGCGTGACCTTCGAGATCGTCCGGGCCGAGTACGACGACAAGGGTCGCCGCAACCTCGTGCCCTCAGGCGAGCCCGACGAGCACCACGAGTGCGATGACGTCCTGGTCGCCGTCGGTCAGGAGAACGCCTTCCCCTGGATCGAGCGCGACATCGGGCTGGACTTCGATCGCTGGGACATGCCCCAGGTCAACCCGATCACCTTCGAAGCCACCCGCAAGGGCGTGTTCTTCGGGGGCGACGCCGCCTTCGGGCCCAAGAACATCATCTGGGCGGTGGCGCACGGCCACGACGCTGCGGTGTCCATCCATCGCCACTGCATGGGCGAGGACGTCCATGACCGGCCGCCTCCGGGCTTCTCCCTCGTCTCCCAGAAGATGGGCATCCACGAGTGGAGCTACGACAATGACATCTCCCTCGACCACCGGCATCGGGTGCCCATGCTCGACAAGGCTGCGGCGCTGAAGGACGTGCGGGTCGAGGTCGAACTTGGTTTTGATCCCCGGCTTGGCCTCGCCGAGGCCCAGAGGTGCCTGAACTGCGATGTGCAGACCGTCTTCGCCGACGACCTGTGCATCGAGTGCGACGCCTGCGTCGACATCTGCCCTGTCGACTGCATCACCTTCACCGAGGACGGGGAAGAGCCCGACCTGCGGCAGCGCCTGAAGGCACCGGCCCTCAATTTCGACCAGGACCTGCTGGTGTCCGGCGGCCTGCCGACCGGTCGGGTCATGGTCAAGGACGAGGACGTCTGCCTGCACTGCGGCCTCTGCGCCGAGCGGTGCCCGACCGGGGCCTGGGACATGCAGAGGTTCACCCTGGAGATGACCCACGCCGATCAGATGGGAGGCGCCGCATGACCGCACCCCTCGCCGCCGTCAACGACTTCGTCGTCAAGTTCGCCAACGTCAATGGATCGGGATCGGCAAGCGCCAACTCCATGTTCGCCAAGGCGGTCCTGCGGATGGGCGTGCCGGTCGCGGTACGCAACATCTTCCCCTCGAACATCCAGGGCCTGCCGACCTGGTTCGAGGTCCGGGTCACCGAGGCAGGCCACCTGGGCCGCCGCGGCGGCGTTGACCTCATGGTCGCGATGAACCCCCAGACCTGGGACAAGGACGTCGCCGAGATCGAGCCGGGCGGCTACCTGTTCTACGATTCCACCAAGCCCATGCCGGCCTCAAAGTTCCGGACCGACATCACGGTGGTGGGCGTGCCCCTGACCGCCATCTGCAACGCCGCCTACACGGCGGCCCGCGAGCGGCAGCTGTTCAAGAACATCATCTATGTCGGTGCCCTCGCCTACCTGCTGGGCATCGAGATCGACGTGATCGAAACCCTGCTCGCAGAGCAGTTCGAGGGCCGGGACCGCCTGATCAAGGCCAATGTCGCCGCCCTGCACATGGGCCGGGACTGGGTGCGCGACAACAGGGGCCCCCTGGGCCTCCAGGTCCGCAGGGCCGATGCAGTCGGTGACCGGATCTTCATCGAAGGCAATCAGGCCGCCGGCCTCGGCGCTGTCTATGGCGGCGCCACGGTCTGCGCCTGGTATCCGATCACGCCCTCGACCTCCCTGGCCGAGGCCTTCACGAGCTACTGCCAGGACCTGCGGGTCGATCCGGAGAGCGGCAAGGCCAACTTCGCCATCGTCCAGGCCGAGGATGA